>JANMAN010000277.1:0-8520 GCA_031359885.1 Tardiphaga sp.
GGATTATTAGGCGAAATCTTCGCAATGCGTCAATGACGGGACGCCGGTGCCGGCGGGGACGGTTGAGAACAGCGGGATGGCCTTGAAAGCGTCAAGAAAACCGATCAAGTTGCACGGGTTGGCTGGGGCACGCGGTTCGGCGCCCGCCCCCTCCTCAAGCATCAACCGGCGACAACAACCCGGCATCGGTTTAGCCAGACTCGGATATGTCATTGACGATGGCCCAAGGAATGAGACGCTTGGGGATGCCCGTTGCGGCGGTCCTCGGCGCATTGCTGGGTGTGCTCCTGATCGGGCTGGTCGCGCTCTCATGGCTGTTGAACCGCGACGCCATGCGCGACGCCATCGCGGGCCAAATCCGTGCCGTCACCGGCCTCGAACTCGCAGCCGGCGGCGTCATCGACGTCTCGGTGTTTCCGTCCAGCTACGTCTCGTTTCATGATGTGAACCTGACGAGCGGCACCGCGAACGCGACTGTGCTGACGGTCGACACGCTGACGGCCAATCTGCGGCTGCTGCCGCTTCTGATGCAGAGATTTGAGATCGCAGACGTCTTGATGCTGCGGCCGCGCATCACAGTGACGCGCGACGCCGAGGGCGTCAGCAACTGGACGCCGTTCACCGCGACGCTGGCGCGCAATCTGAAACCGGGCGGCACGCCGCTGTCGTTCTCGGAAATCCGCATTCTGGATGGCGTGCTGACCTACCGCGACGACGCCTCCGATCGCACCGAGACCATCAGCGATCTCGATCTTTCCTTGGCATGGCCGTCGATTTCACGCTCCTTTGCCGCCACCGGCCAGTTCGACTGGCATGGCGAGCGTATCGACGGCAGCATCAGCGTTAGCGATTTCCTCGCTGCATTGTCCGGCGAGCGGTCCGGCCTGAAGGCGCGGATCGCAGGCAACCCGATCAAGCTCGCCTTCGATGGCGCGGTGTCGAATCGCACCAGCCTGATGATGGAAGGCGTTTTGACCGCCGACAGCGCGTCGTTGCGAAACGCGCTGCGATGGGCGGGACAATCCCCGCCCGGCACCGGCGGCTTCGGTCGTTTTGCATTGAAGGCACGCGCCAATGTCGTGGGCGCATCGATTGCGCTCACCAACGTCAATCTGGAAATCGACGGCAACATCGCCGAAGGCGTGATGACCTATACCCACAACGGCCGCCAGTCGCTGCAGGCGACGCTGGCCGCCGGCGCCCTCGATTTTACGCCCTATGTTGGCACCATCCGGCTGCTCGCCTCCGGTGCGCGCGATTGGAATCGGCAATTGTTCGATCTCAATGCGTTGTCGATGACCGATCTCGACATGCGACTGTCGGCTGCGAAGATAACGGTCGGATCGTCCGTGCTTGGCCGCACCGCGCTCGGCGCCAATCTGCGCAACGGCACGCTCGCGCTGTCGGTGGGAGAGGCTCAGATGTATGGCGGGATCGTCAAAGGATCGCTCGGCATCGCGCATGCCGACGGCAATGCCGAGGTCAAAGCGCAAGTGCAATTCGCCGACGTCGATTTACAGGCCACGGCAAGCGACTTGTTCGGCATCACCAAATTGTCCGGTCGCGGCAATCTCAATATGGCTCTGGAAGCGGCGGGATCGAGTCCGTTCGGGCTGGCGACATCGCTCGACGGCACCGCCACGCTGACGGGCCGCGACGGCGCGATCGCCGGGTTTAATGTCGAACAATTGTTGAAGCGGCTGGAGCGCCGGCCGTTGAGCGGCGGCGGCAATTTTCGCAGTGGCTCGACGCCGTTCACGACGCTTACCATGGCGTTGAAATTTTCCGATGGCGTTGCCACCGCCGAGGACATCCGTCTCGACGGGCCGACCGCAAAATTGACGCTGACCGGCACGGCGTCGGTGCCGGCGCGGGAATACGACTTCAAAGGCGTCGCCAGCCTGAATTCGACGACCGTTCCGGGGTTCGAGCTGCCGTTCGTCATCCAAGGTCCGTGGGACGATCCGCTGATCTTTCCCGATCCGGAAAGCCTGATCCGCCGCTCGCCGGCCTCAGCCCCGTTACTCGACGCCGTGAAGGACCGCAAAACCCGCGATGCCGTGCGTTCGGTGATCGAACGCCTCACCGGCGGCCCTCCTGCTCCCGAGGCCGCTCCCGCGGTGGAAGAAGCGTCGCCCGCGCAAAAAGCGGATTGATTGTCTCCCTATCCCGTTTCTTGCAGGGAGAGGTGACACTCGCGGCTACGCTCTGCAAAATGCAGCACCTACAGCGGCGCGGCGCTATCGGCCTTTGAGCGCGACAATTTCGACGCTAAAGACGCGCCGACGATCAGCACCGTAATCAAGACGATGATCAGCGTACAGATGGCATTGATCGATGGTTTCACGCCGAGTCTTACCTCAGAATAAATGCGGATCGGCAGCGTCGCCGAGCCCGGTCCGGTGGCAAAGCTTGCGATCACCACGTCGTCGAGCGACAGCGTGAACGCCAGCATCCAGCCGGCGGCGATCGCCGGCCAGATCAGCGGCAACGTGACCGACAGAAACGCGCGCGCCGGGGTACATCCTAAATCCATCGCGGCTTCTTCGAGACTTCGATCCAACGCAGCCAGCCGCGACTGCACGACGACGGCAACGAAGCACATCGTCAGCGTGGCGTGTGCCGCCGTGACGGTCCAGAAGCCGCGTCCGGCATTGATGGCGACGAACAGCAACAGCAGCGACAGACCGGTGATGACTTCCGGCATGACCAGCGGCGCATATAGCATCGCCGAAAACGCGCCGCGTGCGCGAAACCCTTCGCCGCGCGACAGCGCCACGGCGGCCAGCGTTCCGAGCAATGTCGCAAGCGTTGCCGAAGCAAGCCCGACCCGCAAGCTCATCCATGCCGCCGCCAGCATGGCGGAATCGTTGAAGACCTCCTGAGACCAGCGCAGCGACCAGCCGCCCCAGACGTTGACCAGGCGCGACGCATTGAACGAGTAGACAACGAGAATGACGATCGGCAGATAGAGGAACGCCAGGCCGAATGTCAGCGCAATCATGTTGACCGGCGAAAGCGTCTTGCCGCGCGCAGCCATCACCGCGCCTCCAACTGACGGCGCTGTAACCTGTCGTAGATCGCCAGCGGCCCGATCAACAAGACCAACAGCACGATCGCGATGGCCGAAGCGACGGGCCAGTCCTTGTTGGTGAAAAACTCCAGCCACAGGGTCTGCCCGATCATCAGCGAGTCGGAGCCGGCCAGCAGATCGGGAATCACGAACTCGCCGGTGATCGGGATGAAGCACAACAGACAGCCCGCACCGACGCCGGGCAGCGACAATGGCCATGTCACGCGCCAAAATGCCTGACGCGGCGACGCGCCGAGATCGCTCGCCGCTTCGATCAAATCGGGATCGAGCTTCGACAGCGTTGCATACAGCGGCAGGATCATGAACGGCAGATAGCTGTAGACGATGCCGAGATACATCGCGCTGTCGGTCGACAGCCACACCACAGGCGCGGACACGATCCGCAATGCGAGGAGCGCTTGATTGAGCAAACCGTCATGCTGCAGAATGTTGATCCACGCATAGATGCGGATCAGGAACGAGGTCCAGAACGGGACGATCACCAGCATCATCGCCAGCGGCTGCCAACGCTGCGGCAATCGCGCCATGCCGTAAGCGATGGGATAGCCAATCGCGAGCAGCATGATCGTGGATGTGACCGCGACGACGAGGCTGCGTAAATACGAGAAGACGTAGAGGTTGTCGGACAGCAACAACCGGAAATTCTCGAACGACAGCAAACCGAGTGCCGCCGTCCATGACGCGCCATCCATCCCGAGACCGAAAGTCGGCAGATAGGGCGGCTGAGCGATCGCGGTTTGCGACAGGCTGATCTTTAGAACGAAACCGAACGGCACTAGAAAGAACAGCAGCATCCAGACGTAAGGAAGGATCGCTGCGAAACGGGCGGGCCGTGCAAAGAGATGACGCCCGTTCATCGCGTCAGCACCACGGCGTCGTCGGGCGCGAACGATGCCGACACGGGGTCGCCGACCGCGAAAGCATCGCCGTCGCGCCGCATCGTGTTGGCGAGCGCCGCGCGCAGCGTTGTGCCGCCAGTGAGCGCGATCGTGTAGAGCGTGACACCGCCGAGATAGCCGATGCTTCCGATTGTGCCGTCGCGACGATTCTCATCATGTTCGGCAGTGGCATCGCGCGACGTGACACGGATTTTTTCCGGACGGATCGCAAGGCATACGTCGCTATCCGCGACAGCTTCGGGCGCAGCACTGACGAACGTTCCGGCATTCGCGGTCACGATGCTCGCGCGTCCGTCGTTGCGCTCGCTGATGCGCCCGTCGATCAGATTGATGTCGCCGACGAAGCCAGCAATCCAGCGCGAGTTCGGCGCTTCATACAATGCACGCGGCGTCGCGACCTGTTCGAGCCGGCCATTGGCCATGACGCCGATGCGATCGGCCATCGTCATGGCCTCGTCCTGATCGTGCGTGACGATGACGAAGCTGGTGCCGAGCCGGCGCTGCAACGCCATCAGTTCAGTCTGCGTGCTCTCGCGCAACTTTTTATCGAGTGCCGCCAGCGGCTCGTCGAGTAACAGCAGCCGCGGCCGCCGCGCCAGAGCGCGAGCCAGCGCGACGCGCTGGCGCTGGCCGCCGGACAATTGGTCCGGCTTGCGCTGTTCGAGCCCTTCGAGCCGCACCAGCGTCACCATCTCGGCGACGCGCGCTGCGATCTCGTCGCGCGGAAGGTTCGCGCGCTGCAGCCCGAATGCAATGTTGTCTTGCACGCTCAGATGCGGAAACAGCGCGTAGTTCTGAAACATCATATTCACGGGTCTACGATGCGGCAGCACTTGCGCGATATCTTCGCCATCGAGCAGGATGCGTCCGGTATCTGGCGTCTCGAAACCCGCCAACATGCGCAACAGCGTGGTCTTGCCGCAGCCGGACGGGCCGAGCAGCGCGAAGAATTCGCCTTGTGCGATGTCAAGCGAAAGGCCGTCGACGGCCGTCACGCCGCCGAAGCGTTTCGAGACGGCGTCGATCCGCAACAGCGGTATGGACTCGTGATGCAAAGCTGATACGGGCGGGATCATCGCCGCCACGCTAGCGGCGGATCGACGGCGGCTCAACCCGCCAGACGCGCCGTCCCTGCCACGGCCGACAGCACGTCGCGTCGCCCGACCACCAGATTATATTGGCTGATGGGACCGGGACGGCCGAGATAATAGCCCTGGATGCCGTCGCAGTTTTCTGCGGCGAGGAAGGCTAATTGCTCGGCGGTTTCGACGCCTTCCGCGATGATCGAGACCTCGAGGCCGCGACCGAGACCGATCACGGCACGGATGATCGCGGCCGACTGCGGGTTGCGGCCGAGATTCATCACAAAGGTCCGGTCGATCTTGATCTTGTCGAACGGGAACGCCTGCAGATAGGTCAAAGACGAATATCCCGATCCGAAATCGTCCATCGACACCCGCACGCCGAGCGCCTTCAGGCGGCGCAGCAGCGCCAGGCCGCGATCGAAATCCTTGATCAGCACGCCTTCGGTGATTTCCAGTTCGAGCCGGCCGGAGCTCAGGCCGGTTTCCAACAGAATCGAATGGACGAGACCGACCAGATCGCCATGCATGAATTGCGCGGGCGACAGGTTGACGGCGATCTGCAATGGATTTGGCCATGATGCCGCTTCGCGGCAGGTCTGCCGCAAAATCCATTCGCCCATCTCGACGATCAGGCCGCTTTCTTCCGCGAGCGGAATGAAGTCGCCGGGCGATACGTAGCCGCGTGTCGGATGGCACCAACGGGCCAGCGCCTCGAAGCCGGTAATTTCGGCATCGGCCAGCTTGAGCGCGGTTTTGGCCTGCGGCTGATAATGCAGCGTGAGTTCGCCGTTACGAATGGCCGACGCCAAATCCTGATGCAGCGCGCGGCGGTCGCGAATGAGATGATCCATCTGCGGCTCGAACACGACGATCGAGCCACGCGCCTTGGCCTTGGCGCGAAACTGCGCCGCAGCGGCGTTGGACAGCAAAGCCGTCGCATCCTTGCCGTCGCGTGGGAACAGCGAGATGCCCGTGGTCACCGTGACGCGAAGTGTCTTGCCATCGATCACAAAGTCATCGGCAAGCGAGCCGAGAATCTTTTCGGCAAGAGCCCTGCCCCCGTCCGGCTGCGCACCATCCATGATGAGGCCGAAATCGTCGCTTCCGAGCCGCGCCACCATGCCGCCCGAGGATGCGACCGCGATCCGGCGCGACACCTCGGCGAGCAATTTGTCGCCGATCACGTGGCCGTAGACGTCGTTGACCTCGGTCAAACCATTGAGATCGGACGAGAGTACGGCGAAGCTGTCGCCATTGCTGCTGCAGGCATCGATCATCTGCGCGAGTGCTTGCAGGAAAGCGGTGCGGTTCGGCAGGCCGGTCAGAGAATCGTGATAGGCCATATGGGCCATGCGGGATTCGGTCTGGCGGCGCTCGGTGACATCCTCACGAGTCTTGATCAGGTATTGCGGCGTGCCAACGTCGTCGAGCACGGTCGCCCTGCGGGTCACGAACATCCGCAGCCCGTCCGGCGTGCTGAGCGGCTGTTCGTCCACGACGACGCCGCCGCGCGCAACGGCCGCGAGATCGTGGCTCAGGATTACGCTGCCTTCGCCGCTCTGAAAAATTTGCGCGGGCGTCAGTCCGAGTGCGTATTCGCGAGTCTGGCCGAGAATGTATTCCGCCGCACGATTGACCAGCAGATAACGGCCGTCCGCCGGATCCTGCACGGTCAGCGACACAGGAATGTTGTCGATCACGAGTTCGAGGAATTTCTTGGTCGATGCGAGTTCGCGCGATAGCGACTTGTTGTCGGTGATATCGTCGAACAGAGCGATCAGAAATGCGGGCTTCCCGTTGTGATCGCGGGCAATGACGCGGCGGCTGGCGAGCGTGCGCGGCTGCCCGCCGCGCAACACATGGAGCTCCTGCCGCGACTGCCCTTCAGGCGATTCGAGCGCATTGCGGTCAGCATCCTTCACGGCCGCAGCCGATACCGGCGAGAAAATCTCGTCGGCGCGATACCCGATGATCTGGGACCGGGAAAACATTGAGAAATTTTCGAATGCGCGGTTGGCAAGCATGTAGCGGCCGTCGTCGATCGCTTTGGCCGCGACGCAGACCGGGATGTTGTCGATAACCGATTCCAGGAAATTCTTGGTGGTTGCAAGTTGGCGCGACAGGCTGGTCTGCTCGGTGCAATCGTCATGGGTGGACACGACGCCGCCGTCCGGCAGGGCGCGGTGCCGCACTAAAATGGACTTGCCGTTTTGCAGGTCCGTCACATAACCGGAATCCCGCCGCGCGCTTTCGCGAAACTCGTCGACGCTCATGTTGATCATGCCGCGGGTGCGACGAAGCTCGATTAGCTCCGGGCCGAATTTCAGCCCTGCGATCTCGGCGCGCGTGAGGCCGTACAACTCCAGATAACGATCGTTACAGAACACGATCCGCCGGTCGGGATCGACGATGACGACGCCCTGTCCGAGGTTATTCAGCGCCGAACCGATGAATTCGTTGCGGCGCGCTTGCGCGAGTTTGGCGACGCGCATCGCGGACACCGACCACAGCGCTAGCGCGATCAACCCGATGAGGAGTATGAAAACGCCGAGGGCTAATTCTGCCATCTCGGTCGGATCGAGCGGCTTGGAGAATAGCTCGTGAATAAAAACGGGCGCTGCGTGCGCGGGCGACGATAGCCATATCCCCACAGCGAAGAGAGCCGTGGCTTCTTTCACTCTGCGGAAACTTGCGTCCTGCCAATTCTTGCCAGTCATCGCCCACCCGAACCTGAGACGGCATTGTTCCCAAACCAGGTTGGAGTCAGGTAAATTCGAGTTCGTCGGACAAAAAAATGTGACGTAATTTGATGCAATTGCCGCAGCATGATGAATGACGGCTTAACGCGGCAACGAGTAAAAAATGGACGAAATCGAATGTATCGTCGTGGGTGCGGGTGTCGTTGGCCTCGCTATCGCCCGCCGGCTCGCACAAGACGGCCGCGAGGTGATCGTGCTGGAGGCCGAAGATGCGATCGGCACTCAGACCTCGTCGCGCAACAGCGAGGTGATTCACGCCGGCATCTATTATAAGGCGAACAGCCTGATGGCGCGGTTCTGTGTAAGCGGCAAGCGGGCGCTTTATGATTACTGCGGCGACCACGGCATCGATCACCGCAATTGCGGCAAGCTGATCGTAGCGACGACGCCGAAGGAGACCGACAAGCTTGCGGCCATCCGCGCTCACGCCGCCGCCAACGGCGTCGACGACCTGACCGCCTTGAGCGGCGCAGAAGCGCGCGCGATGGAGCCGGCTCTGGATTGCGACGCGGCGCTGTTGTCACCGTCCACCGGGATTATCGACAGCCACGGATTGATGCTGGCGCTGCGCGGCGATGCCGAATCCGCAGGTGCAGCCTTCGCGTTTCTAGCGCCGCTCATACGCGCGACCTACAAAGCGGACGGTTTCGAGATCGAGGTCGGCGGCGACGCGCCGATGCAGT
>JANMAN010000293.1:0-14708 GCA_031359885.1 Tardiphaga sp.
GACCCGATCTATCCAGTATTCCAGGTAGGTTACCAACAGAGCTGGTCGCAACTTATCAAAGCCGGGTTCTCGGAAAAAAGCCGACATATCGACCATTTCTCGACCGGAGATACGCCCGAAGGCTGCCGCATCCAGTCCGTCTACTGGGTTCGCCATATCGACGAGTTTCCCGACATGTACGCCGATCTTCGCGCGGAAGGTTATAGCCTGATCGACATCAGCTTCGACTATTATGTGAAGCTTCGGCCGGACGCTCAATGCGGGAAACACGACGCTCACGAACTGAGCGAAAACTTCGATCCATTCAAATCGATCGCGGAATATGCCGAAACGTTCAAAACGATGGCTGACATCCCGCAGGATCTCCTCGCCAAATACGAAGCTAAAATAGGCGTTCTCAAACTGATCACGGAGACGTTCAAGACGCGGCAGGACGACTGGGCGAGCTACGATCAACTCTACAGCCTCCGCGAAAATTCGATGTGGTTTTATCCCGACGGATCAGCGCCGGATCACGGCATCGACACGCCTCGTGTGCAGAGCGGCCTCCGATTTCTGACACAGCCGAAACACTTGTTCTTCACGGCCGAACCAGCGTTGGAAGATCGGTTTCCTTTGAAGACCGCGTTGGGCGATGAGGGTTTCTCGAAGCTTCTGGATTGTCTGAAAGGTCAACCCGCGCCGGGCTTCGATCTGACAACGGAGCCCGGCGGCGATACGCTTGACATCGTTGCACAGGTGACAGCGAAGAACTTCTACACGTCGGGCACGATCGTTGAACCGATCCGCGACGTCGTGAGCGACGTCTCCAATCCCGACCATTTCAAATTGGTGTCTGTGATCTTGCGTCCGGGCGAGCCGGAAAGCGATGTGCATTTCGCAGGGTCGCAAGACATCCCGCAGGTCCGAATGGTCTATCAACTGATGAGCCCGCGTGTCCCGGGGCGCGCTTACGAGCAGATGTTCGTTCACCTGAATTTCGATGCCGTCGACAGGCTGCTTCCCGTTTCGCAGCGTCGCGACGCGGCTGCCGAATTCCTTCGGAAGGCGGATGCTTTGACGGAGCTGCGTGAGGGCGGCGGGCCGGGGGTGAGCAAAGCCACCGCGGACTTCGTGCAGGAATCGATCGCGTCCCGTCCGGTACAGACCGTGAGTTGGAGTTCGTCTCTGACGGGGCTCTGGGTTTTCGGAACGCTGAGCCGGTCTTATAATGTCGATCGCGCGCTTGAAGCGGTCGCGATCGTGCGCGACGGCGTGAACATCGGTTTCTATTCCAGTGCCTACGACAATACGCTGTTCCGCGCTGCGGCTGAAAAAGCGGACGAAACTGACAAAGCGAAATTGTTGGCGGTGCTCGACGATCTCACCCCGAGGAACTACCGCGATCAGCGCCGCCACGATCCCGAGGTTCTGACGTTCGACCGCATGACCTGCGCCCAATGTCATCAAATGGCCGGGCGCGACGGCGTCCACGTCCATCTGAACGACAATTTGGATCGGAGGACCACGACGCCTCATCGCGCAACGGAGTATGTGTTCCGGGAGCTCGATCGCCAATTGCGTCGCATCCAGCCGGTCGCTGAGCGATAAGGCTGCGAGACAGCCGGCATGATTGGCGGCCACGCTGCTAAGGGTGCCTATGACTCGCTCGACACCGCAGCGAAGTCGTCTGCTGTGTTTGAGAGGCGATGTCGAGGCTCACGAAAGGTGAGCGACGGAATGACGCTCTCGGCAACCAATGCCGATCTGCGTGGTTAGCAAACACCGGTCGGAACGAGATGCAACTGCGACATCGTCGACGACTTCATTCCGAACAATCCGTTTCAGATCAGCGGTCGCAAAACGATCGCCGGCGGATCGCTCATACAAAGGATACCTCTCGTGCAAATCGCAAATGGAACGACAGTCGCCGTCGCGGACGGCGAAAAGCTGCAAATGTTCAAAAACACCGGCGACGAGCGCGCGCTGAAATTAACGGCGCTGGCCGAGCCCGAGGTCGATTCGGAAAACGCCGGCTCCGGATCGGGTCATCGCAGCAGTTCTGCCAACCCCGACAACAGTCGGGTTGAGGAAGATGGCTTCGCGGCTGGGATCGCCGAGATGCTCAACAAGCAAGTTTTGAGCGGGTCAATCACGGGATTGATCGTTATCGCCGCGCCGCGCACGCTCGGTGAACTGAGGAAGCATTATCATAAAAATTTGTCGGCGCTGCTGGTCGGCGAAATCTCTAAAGATCTCACGGGCCATTCTTTGCACGACATCGAAAAAGCGGTCGCTGCTTTGGACTGACGCTCACCGCTGCTGCGTGACGGTGGCTTAATCCTGTCTTGACGGCTTGGAAACGCGTATTAGCGTGAGACGCACAATCACGTGCGATCTCCGGCATCAATGATGGACGCTTTACCAATTGCGAGTGTCGCGCAGGGCTGTCCGATGGCGGCTCGCGCGGCCGCGTTCGATCCGTTTGACGCTGCCTATCAACTCGATCCTGTGGAGGCGCTGCGCTGGTCGCGAGACGCCAAACCGGTGTTTTTCAGCGAAACGCTCGGCTATTGGGTCGTCAGCCGCTACGCCGACGCGAAGGCGGTGTTCCGCGACAATGTCGCGTTCTCGCCGGCGATCGCATTGGAAAAAATCACGCCGAATTCGCCCGAGGCAAATGCGGTCCTCGCGCGTTACGACTATGCGATGAACCGCACGCTCGTGAACGAAGACGAGCCGATGCATATGGAGCGTCGTCGCGCGCTCATGCATTCGTTTTTGCCGGACGAGCTCGCGCATCACGAGCCGATGGTCCGGCGTCTCACAGCCGAGTACATCGACCGCTTCATCGATCGCGGCAAAGCCGATCTCGTCGACGAGATGCTGTGGGAGGTGCCGCTGACCGTGGCGCTGCATTTCCTCGGCGTCCCCGAAGAGGACATGGACACGCTGCGGCGCTACTCGATCGCACATACGGTCAACACTTGGGGTCGTCCCACGCCGGACCAGCAAATCGCGGTGGCCGAGTCGGTCGGTCAATTCTGGGTGTATGCGGGGCAAGTGCTGGACAAGATGCGCGCCGATCCTTCGGGCCATGGCTGGATGCAATATGCCATCCGCAAGCAGAAAGAATTGCCCGAGATCGTCACCGACAGTTACCTGCATTCGATGATGATGGCCGGCATCGTCGCAGCCCATGAGACGACGGCGAACGCATCCGGCAATGCCTTGCGGCTGCTGCTTGAGAACCGCGATCTTTGGCAACAGCTTTGCGCCGATCCGAGCCTTATCCCGAACGCCGTCGAAGAGTGCCTGCGTTTCTCCGGATCGATCGTCGCGTGGCGCCGCATCGCATTGAACGACGTCGAAGTCGGCGGCGTTACAATCCCGAAGAATTCGAAACTTCTTCTCGTCATGACGTCAGCCAACCATGACGAGCGACACTTCGAAAATCCCGACGCCATCAATCTCCATCGCGACAACACCACGGATCATCTCAGCTTCGGCTATGGCAGCCATCAATGCATGGGCAAAAACCTGGCCCGCATGGAGATGCGTGTTTTTCTGGAAGAACTGACGCGGCGGATGCCGCATCTGGAGCTGGATCGCGACCAGACATTTTCCTATTTGCCCAACGTGTCGTTTCGCGGTCCGGAGCATCTGTTCGTTCACTGGGATCCGACACGCAATCCGGAGCGGGCCGATGCTTCGGTCCGAGATCGCGGCCGGCGTTTCGAGATCGGGCCGCCGTCGGCAAAACTCCTGACGCGACGCATGGTCGTGACGGCGGTGGAGCGCGAGGCGGACGGTATCGTCGGCATCGAGCTGCGCGAACCCGAGGGTCGTCCGCAGCCTGTCTGGAGTGCCGGCGCACATATCGATGTGATCTCCGGTTCGTTCTCGCGCAAATACTCTTTGTGCGGGATGCGTGGCGACGCGGCGTCGTATCGCATTGCGATCCGTCGAGACGAATTGGGGCGCGGCGGCTCGGCTCATCTGCACGAGACGCTGCGGCCGGGCGAGATGGTCCGTATTCGCGGCCCGCGAAATCATTTCCGGCTCGACGAGACGCAGGATGACTATCTGCTGATCGCGGGCGGCATCGGAATCACGCCCATTATCGCAATGGCCGACAGGCTGAAGACGCTCGGCAAACGCTACGCGCTGCATTACTGCGGGCGGTCGGTAACGACGATGGCGTTCGTGGAGCGCCTGCGTCGGGACCACGGCGACCGGCTGCATCTCTATCCATCGAACGAAGGCTGTAAGCTCGACTTGGCCGCCGTTCTGAACGCTTCGTCTGAGACGACTCCGATTTACGCGTGCGGTCCGTCTCGGCTGCTCGACGCGCTGGATATGCTCGTTGCCGACGAACCGGATCGGTTGCGCGTAGAGCGTTTCGAAGCGCCCGCGACTGTCGTCGATCCGTCCGCCGATCTATCGTTCGATGTCGAACTCGCCGACAGCGGACTGACGATCTGCGTCGCGCCAGGTCAAACCATGCTCCAAGCGCTCAACGCGGCTGGGATCGACGTGCCCAGCGATTGCGGCGAAGGTCTCTGCGGCACATGCGAGGTCGGTATCGTTTCGGGCGAGATCGACCACAGAGACGTGGTGCTGACAGCTTCGGAACGACGCGAGGGACGCCGTATGATAGCGTGCTGCTCGCGCGGCCGCGGCAAGATCGTCGTTGCGCTCTAAAACAAAAAACGAGAGGGGAGACATCATGGAAAAAATCGGAATCACCCGCCGCGCCGCGGTCGCGGGTCTTGCGACGGCGCTTGTAACATCGACGACGGCGCGGGCTCAGGCCTATCCGACCCGTCCCCTGCGCTGGCTCGTCGGCTATGCGGCCGGCGGCGGCACCGACGTTCTGGCAAGGCTCCTTGCATCCGAAATGTCGAAAGACCTTGGACAACAGATCATCGTCGAGAATCGTCCGGGCGCTGCGACCAATGTCGCGGCCGCCGAGGCCGCAAAATCGCAGCCGGACGGCTACACGATCTTCACGGCCGGCATCGAGACGGTCGTCTACAATCCGGCGCTTTACAAGAAGCTCTCATTCGATTCGACGACGGACTTTCGGCCTGTCGGACTGAGCGCGCGCTTTCAGCTTCTGCTGACTGTCAAGAAGGATTCAACCGCTGCCAATGCCCGCGATCTGATCGCGCGCGCCAAGGCGTCGCCCGGTGCAATCGATTATGCGTCTCCGGGAATCGGTTCGCCGCACCATCTGGCGATGGAGCGCCTCGCGCGCGACACCGGGACGAAATTCACGCATGTCCCCTATCGCGGCATGGCGCCGGCCTTGAACGACATGATGGCGGGCACGATCGAGGCCGGGATCGTCGATTTCGCGGCGGGCGGCGCCTTGTTGAAGGCCGGCACCCTTCGGCCGCTTGCCGTGTGTTCGGCGCAGAGACTGGCGGCGTTGCCGGACGTGCCGACGATCGACGAAGCCTTAGGCACGAAGTCGTTCGAAGCTTACGCCTGGCAGGGCATCGTCGTTCCCGCCCGAACGCCCGATCCGGTCGTGGCACGTTTGACCGAGGCATTGTCGGCCGCCCTGAAGCAGGACACCATCTTGACCCGCATGAAAGAAATCGGCCTCGATCCGTTGCCGGGCGGACCGGCGGACTTCACCGCGCTTCAAAAGTCAGAGCGCGATGTCTGGTGGCCGGTTATTCGCGATCTGAACCTGTCGCTTGACTGACCGAAACACGACATGTCGTGACGTTGAGGAGAATTCGCCGATGAATATCAAACATCCGTCGTTCAGCACGGCGACCTCTGCGCAGCCTGAAGGCTCCGTTCGCGTCGAATACATGTCGGGCTTCGGCAACGGCTTCGAGACCGAGGCGCTGCCCGGCGCTTTGCCGGTCGGCCGCAACTCGCCGCAGATTTGTCCTTACGGCACTTACGCCGAGCAACTGAGCGGCTCTCCGTTCACGGCACCGCGCAATACGAACGAGCGTTCCTGGCTGTATCGCATCCGGCCGACGGTCAGCCATTGGTCGACCTTCGCGAAGGTCGATGCAGGTCTGTGGCACACCGCGCCCGGTCCGCGCGAAACGCTGCCGATCGGGCCGATGCGGTGGGACCCGCTACCGATCCCGGCCGAGAGCCTGTCGTTCGTCGAGGGCATGCGGACGATCACGACGGCGGGCGATGCCGGCACGCAGTCGGGCATGGGCGCACACGTCTACATGGTCACGCGGTCGATGAAGGACGAATATTTTTACAATGCCGACGCCGAGATGCTGTTCGTGCCGCAACAGGGCGACCTTCGTCTATGGACCGAGTTCGGCATCATTGACATCGAACCGGGCGAAATCGCCGTTATCCCGCGCGGCGTGAAATTGCGAGTCGAACTGCGAGGCGGGCCCGCGCGCGGTTATCTCTGTGAAAATTACGGCGGCGCTCTCACCTTGCCGGAGCGCGGACCGATCGGTGCCAATTGTTTAGCGAACCCGCGCGACTTCCTGACGCCGGTCGCAGCCTATGAGGATCGCGACGCGCCGTCGCGCATGTTCGTGAAGTGGGGCGGAGATATGTGGGCCGCCGATATCGCGCATTCGCCGTTGGACGTCGTCGCCTGGCACGGCAATTACGCGCCTTACAAATACGATCTGCGGCGCTTCTCGCCGGTTGGGCCGCTGCTCTACGATCACGCCGACCCGTCGATCTTCACCGTGCTGACCTCTCCCTCGGAAACGCCGGGCACGGCGAATATCGATTTCGTGATCTTCTCGGATCGCTGGCTCGTCGCCGAGAATACCTTCCGGCCGCCGTGGTACCACATGAATGTGATGAGCGAATTCATGGGGCTGGTCTACGGCCAGTATGATGCCAAGACCGGCGGCGGCTTCGTGCCCGGCGGCATCTCGCTTCACAATTCCATGCTGCCGCATGGGCCTGATACCGACGCCTTCGAGAAAGCGAGCCATGCCGATCTGAAGCCGCACAAGCTGGAAGGCACGTTGGCTTTCATGTTCGAGACGCGCTTCCCGCAGCATGTCACGCCCTTCGCCGCGCGCACGGATGCCCGACAAGCCGACTATGGCGGCTACGGCCGAACGTTGACGAAGCATTTTGATCCGAGCCGCCCGTAACGGCAGAGGATAAAAACGTCGTCAGCGTAGCGGCTTTACGCTTCGCACGCGAAAGCACCCAATGGGGACTGCTCGTGTGCTTTGTGAAGCCCGGCCGTCACCCTTCGCTACCAGCAACTTCGCTAGCGATAGCCCGGTCAATCGATTCCACAAGTGTTTGGAATTCAAGAAACCTAGCTCGCGCGCGCTCGGCTTTCACTTGGTCGAAGGGCTCCGAAAGCACCTTGGCGAACACGTCGCGCTCCTGAACCATACGCTCCCGCGCCTTTCGCAAGGTCTCTAATCTGACGGTCATTTTTTTGCTTTCAGTCCGATGTCGACAAAGCGGTGGATGGCTTCGGAGCGGGATATTTCATTGGGTGCTGAACTGACGCGGATCCAGCGGCCCCGAGGCCAATTGGTCGAGAATACGCTTTAGTGTCGCGATGGTTTTCGTGTCTTCGGCGCTTTCGAGCGCGTCCTCAAGCACCGCGCGGATATCCTCGGCTTCGACCTTTTCCATCGCCCAGTTCGGATACAGACGTTCGCGCTTTTCCTCGCTCTGCTCCAACGAGACGATATCGTAATGGCGCGAGTCGCCATGCAGGCTCGCGATTAACTTCTGGACCTCGGCGGCGGGCCCCTCGATCCACTGGAAAAAGACACCGCTGCCGAAAGCCAGCATCCCGGTGATGCCGCGCGCGAGGTTGTGGCGTTGGGCCCACTCGACAATACGTTCAACCTCGACGTCATCGACGCCGTCGGCGGCACGGCTGCAGTAGACGAAATGATAAAGTGCGGGCAGCCCGGCATCGTCCAACTCGGCGCCACGTGGAAAACCGATTTCGTCGAACATGGTTGGGCTCGCTTTGTCTATATCAGGCAGGCTGAGAGGGTACGTTCTCGCTCAGAAAGGACCACCGGTTGCCGTGGAATGCCCCGATGGGGGGTTGAGACCCATCGGGACAACGAGACGAAAAGATCAAGGGAATTAAGCGATAAAACGGTTTGGTGCCCCTGGCCGGAATCGAACCAGCACTCCTTGCGGAACTCGATTTTGAGTCGAGCGCGTCTACCAATTCCGCCACAGGGGCATCGCCAAAACCGACGTCAAAGTCGAGCAGCGAAGCGGGCGGAATATAGCGGCCGCGAGCGGGGGGTCAACTGCGGATCATGCGCATGTGATGTTCGGCGGCTCGACAGCCGCATGGCCGCGCGATACGACGCGTGCTCCATCGGAGTAGCTCCTGTGACCTCAGCCGCCATGTCATCCCGCATCGAGCCGAGTATTGCGGCGAGGATCGCGCTCGGGATCGCTGCCGTCGCGGCGCTCACGCTGGCCGGTGCATGGTTTTTCGAGCTCGCGCTCGGCATCAAGCCATGCCCGCTGTGCCTCGAACAGCGCTACGCTTATTATCTGACGGTCCCTCTGGCGCTGCTGGTCGCCTTCGTTGCCGCGTGGAATGCACCAAGACGCGTCATCGTCGCCGGCTTCGCGATTCTCTTGCTGGCAGCGCTTTCGAATGCTGGTCTCGGCGCCTATCACTCGGGCGTCGAATGGGCGTTCTGGCCGGGGCCGACCGATTGCAGCGGCAGCGGAGGCGATCTCGGCAGCGCCGGAAGCCTGTTGCAACGGCTCGACACGGTGAAAGTGGTGCGTTGCGACGAGGTGCAGTGGCGTTTCCTCGGTCTGTCGCTCGCCGGATACAATGTTCTGATTTCGTTGCTGATGGCGATGCTGGCCGGCTGGGGCATCGCGAAAACTGCGCCGCAACGCTAATCGTCGATGTCGTCCTTGCCGCGGCCGAACAGATGGACGATGCCCGGCGTCGCGATCGAGACGTAGACAAACTGCGACAGATGATGCGCGCCGACGAAAATCGGATCGATGTGCAGCGTCAATGCGAGCGCCAGCATCGCATCCATCGCGCCGGGCGCGAACGCCACGATGACGTCGCTCAGTCGCACGGGCAACGTCAGCGCGATCACCGCGACGAAGGCCGCCGAGGTCGCGATAGCAACGGCAAACGAGCCGAGCGCGGCGCCGATGTAACCGAGAATCGTGCGCGGCGCCATCTTGCCGAAGCGCGAGCCGATCAACGTGCCGATGCCGATCAGCGCCGTGAGATACGCCCATTGCGGGAGACCGCCATTGATCCAGCCGGTGCCATGCAAGACGGAGGATGCGAGCATCGCGCCGAACATCCAGCTTGCTGGAAACCGTACCAGCCGAAACAACAACGATACGGCGACGGCAGCAGCAGCCAGCGCAGCCAATGCGATCGGTGTCGCAGCGGGTCCCCGATCCGGGATGCTACCATCGCCGCCGATCCCGGCTCCGGCCAACAGAACCGGTATTGCAGCCGTGAGAATGATGATGCGCATAATCTGAACGACGGCGATACCGGGTACGTCCGCATTGCGCTCGGTTGCTAACATGATGATCTGCGACAGCGCGCCGGGGCTGCCGGCCAGCAGCGCCGATGTGCGGTCCCAGCCATGAACGCGCTGAAGATAGAGACCGGACCCGAAGGTCGAACAAAACGTCGCTGCCGCGAGAAGCGCAATCGTCGCAGGGTAGGCGCTTAAATTCTTGACCAGTTCGGGCGACACCATCGACCCGAGCGATAGGCCCAGCGTCATCAGGATAACATGCGCCAACGGCTGCGGCAGGCCGACCGGGCGGCCCAGCATTCCGGCCCCACCGACCGCGATCATTGCGCCCGAGATCAGTCCGCCCGGCAGCGCCGCCCCATAGAACAACAGACCGCCGACCGCGCCGATCGCCAGCGTCTCGACGGTTTTGAGAATTTCGGATTGATCGGGAAAGGCGAGGGGCATGGGCACGCGGGCTGGAGAGTGCGTGCCTTATGGCAAATTGCCGCTGCCCCCACAAATGCATGAAGGCGAGCCCAGCCATCGCCTTTCATCGCCCCGCTGCGACATGATCCCGACAACATTAATTTACATTTTGTAAAGACTTAAGCTCTCCTGCGAGGGCCGTTGACAGAGACCGCCATGTCGTCCGACACGCCCACCGCCCATTCATCCGCCGTCGTCCATTCGCCGCGCTCGCCTCCTTCGCTGCATCTCTCGAAGGGCGTCGCGCGGCTCGAGGTGATGCTGAAGATCACCACGGCAATCCTCGCATTGGCCGCCGGCGTCTACACGTATCTGGGCGTGCGCGAACTTTTGAACGGCAGCCCGACGACCGTGTTCTTCGCGGCGGTGATTTACTCGGTCGCGGTGTCGGTCGGCATCTACGCCTTCTGGGTGTTTCTGATGCAATTCATGCCGCATGTGGTCGACCGTACCGGTCGCGCGCTCATGTTCGGCTGCATGCTGCTGGGCTCGTTGATGATCGTGGCGATGTCGTCGTGGCTGAATGCCTCGGCCCTTGCGGGTGCCGCCGCGATCCAGCAACACCTCGCGATCACCGTCGAGAATTATACGCGCGATCTCGACACGGCGAACACCAACGCGATCGCGGCGCAGAGCTTGCTGCCCGATATTCAAATGGCGTCGTCGCGCTTTGCCAAACTCGCCGATGCGGAGCGTGTCGGTTCGCTGACCGGCACGTCGGGCTCCGGCACGGTCGTGCAGTTGATGACGCAGATGTCGGGCCAACTCGACAGCCTGGGCCAGGAGGTTCAGGCATCCGGCAAGCGCGTGACAGCCTTGTTCGAGGAGGGCGGCAAGCACCTCGCCAAGATGCGCAATTTGATTTCGGACCGTGGTCCGATCGCAACGCGTAGCGACGCCTTTGCCAGCGAGTCCCTCGCGTTGATGGGCCTGATCGCGAATTTGCAGCAGCAATCGGTCGCGCCGGCCGTAAAGCGTGCGGCAGCGTCGCTGTCGTCGGGCTTCATCGCGCCGGCAGCGAATGGGCGCAGCGCCGATCTTGCCGAGCGGCAGACCGCAGTGGTCGGCAAGGTCGAAGGTGCGATCGCCGCGCAAGCGGCATCACTGTCGGACGCCGCCGATAAGTTTTTGCAGACGCCACGGGTCGTGCCGGCGCGCTTCCAGTCGCTATCGCCGGCCGAAGCCGTCTTGCGTTATGCTGCCGACTTTATCCCGAGCTGGGCCGGCGCGATTTCGATCGACCTGATGCCGGCGGTGTTGGTGCTGATCCTCTGCGTGGTTCATGCGGCGATCCGCCGTGAAGGACTGCCCGATGCGCGCGGCGTCGATCTTACGGCCGGCGAGATGCTGGCGGCGTTGCGGATGGCCCGCGAGGTCGAGTCGGCGCGGCGTGACGTGCCGGGCGAGATCGCCATTCCTGTCGAGATGCCCCCTGCTGCGGCGCGACTCGACGCGGACGAAAACGTGACGCCGCTGTCGTCGGCGCGGCACCCGAAGTAATCGTATGGCGCGGCAGCAGATCGTCTCACAGCGCCAGCCGTTGTCGCAGCGGTTTCAAGCATGGCTTGCGGACAATCCCGACGACGCCGTGTTGCGCTTCATCTGGCGCGGCGTGCTCGTCGTCACGGTTGCGGTGCTTGGTGCCGATCTGGCGGGTATGAACGGATGGATCAATCCACTCGATAGCAAACTCGAATCGCCGGCGATGCCCTCGTCGCCGGGCCTGCCATTGCCGTCGATGCTTCCAAGCATTCTTGCGCCACTATTACCCGGCGACAGGCGGCTGTCGCCGATTCCGCACACCGACGGTGCGCTCGGCAAGCCGATGACGTTCGAGCTTGTCGGCGGCGGCAGGTTGATGGCGACCGGCACGATCACGCCGGGCATCAGCGAAGCCTTTGCAGCGGAGGTCGGTAAACGTGCCGATTACATCAAGACCGTGGTGTTGAACTCGCCGGGTGGTTCGGTAAGCGATGCGCTCGCCATGGGCCGGTTGATCCGCGAGAAGAAGTTCGCGACCGAAGTCGCCGCCGGTAAATATTGCGCGTCGTCGTGCCCGTTGATGTTCATGGGCGGCGTCGAGCGCCGGGCCGGTGACAAAGCCGCGATCGGCGTGCATCAGGTGTTTGCGATGGCGTCGGCCGACAACAGCGCGCCGCGCGATGACATGAGCGAGGCGCAGCGCATCTCGGCGCGATGCCAGCGTTATCTCGGCGACATGGGCATCAATCTGCAAGTTTGGGTGCATGCGATGGAAACGCCGAAGGATCGGCTGTTCATCTTCAAGCCCGATGAATTGAAATCGCTCAATCTCGTCACATCGGATCCGATTGCGGCACCTGCCGTATCGCCTGCGCCGACGTCGCCGCCTGCCGCCCCGGTTATGCCGGGCAAATCGCGGACTTAACCATGACCAACATGCGTGCGGAACCATCGTGAAGATGGCGGCGTTGATCGTTGTCTTTCACATGAGGTTGGTCATGCGCACGCTGTTCGGAATGATCCTTGGCTGTCTGTTTACCATCGGCGGCGTCTACATCTACGATTCGATGAGCACGTCGCGTGTCGCGACCGGCGATGTCGCGGGTGCAAATCGCACGATCGTCAATTGGGATGTGGCAGCGACCGACTGGGACCTGCTCAAGACGCGAACCCGTCAAAAGTGGGCTCAATTGTCCGAGAAATAACGAGTCGTAGAATTTCTGCGGAAAGGCGTCGTGCAAAGCACGGCGCCGTTTTTTTATTTTAGCTCTTCTTGACCATCGCCGCCGCCTTGCGGGCGTCGAGCACGGCGCGTTCGAATTGGATTGTCGTCAGCGGGCTATTGACGCGGAATTTGCCGATGATGAAGGCCGGCGTGCCACGAAAACCAAACGCCTTCGCCTGTCCATCGGCGCGCGCCAAAATCTCTTCGATCTTGATCTTGTTGGTCGCGAGATCGCGCGTCGCCCGATCGACATCGATGCCGGCGGCCGCAAGACGCTCACGAATGATGTCGTCGGTCAGGCGCGATGTCGCCGTAATCAGTGCTTCATGCGCCGGCAGATATTTGTCCTGATATTTCGCCGCCAGCACCATCTTCGCGGCCGTCACGGACGCCGGGCCGAGGACAGGCCAGTCCTTGAAAATAAGCCGGATTTTGCCGTCGTTTTTGACCACCTCTCGCAGGTCCACATCGCTTTTGCGGCAATAGGGACACTGGTAATCGGTATAATTCACGATCGTGATATCGCCGGTCGGATTGCCCGCGACGAAAACATCGGGATCGCGCAAGACGGCGTCTTCGCTCAGCACGTTCTCCATCGGCAGATTGGTATTCTTCGGCGCAGCGCGTGCGGCCTGTGCCGATAGGCCGGCCATTACTGCGCCGCCGCCGAGCACTGTCAGTGCGCGACGACGGGTCAAAATATTGGATTGCGTCATGAGGTCTCCGAGACGGCTTCGAGCGACGCCGGACTTATAAGCCGCCGCGACGAGAATGATAGCCGATCAGGCCGAGGCTTTGAGCTTCTTGGTGCATTCGCTGTAATAGCCGCCGCCTTTTTGAATCCACTTCAAGCCGCCATTGGCGTTGCTTGCCTTGTTGATATTGTACTGATCGACGCAGGTTTTCATGCGCGCCTTGCCGGCGGTTTCCTTGGAATATTTAGCATCGACCGCAGTGGGGAATTTGGCTGGACCCGATGGTGCGGCCGGAGCGGCCGCAGGTGCCGCAGCTTTGGTAGCGTCGGCGGGTTTGGCTTGAGCCGTCGTCGTTGCGGCGGCCGGAGTTGCGGCGGCATCGGTGCCGCATTCGGCTTTGCGGAAATCATTCCACGCCTTGCCGTTCAGGGTGCCGGCTGTCTTGGCGGCGGAATATTTGGCGCTGCATTCCTGCATCGTGAGCGCCTGAGCGGGAGCGGCGATGACAAGGCCGAAGGCGGCGAGCGATCCGAGCAAGGTCAGTTTGGTCGGGGTCATGATGGCTCTCCCTCACGATTTTCAATCGAACGATGGACACATCCTAACGTTGCTTCGGCGGCTGACAACATGTGATTGATCGTCGATACAAAGCCGCCGCCTCGGCAAGCCCCAGCCCTACGGCTCCAGCTCGGTGTCCCAATACAGATAATCCAGCCAGCTCTCGTGGAGGTAGTTCGGCGGAAACGCGCGGCCATTGCGGTGCAACTGATGCACCGTCGGCGCGAACGGCGCCTGACGCGGAAACATCCGCGCCTGCGCCGTCGTCATATTGCCTTTGCGCAAATTGCACGGCGAGCAGGCCGCGACGACGTTCTCCCACGTCGTCTGGCCGCCCTTAGAGCGCGGCATGATGTGATCGAAGGTCAATTCTTCCGGAGCGCCGCAATACTGGCAGCAGAAGCGATCGCGCAAAAACACGTTGAATCGGGTGAAGGCCGGATGCGTCGTCGGTTTGACGAAGGATTTGAGCGATACGACGCTCGGGAGTTGAATTTCAAACGTCGGGCTGCGCACCGCGCGATCGTAATGCGCGACGATGTTGACGCGATCCAAGAACACCGCCTTGACCGCGTCCTGCCACGACCACAGCGAGAGTGGGTAATAACTCAGCGGCCGGAAGTCCGCATTCAACACCAACACCGGCCAACCGCCTTGCGAGACATGTGCGTTCAAAAGACGCTCCCGGCCCCCATGTTCGGCTGCAACGCAGCTTGAGCCGATATACTACAGCCAGCACGACGGGAATGTGAAGGGGCTTGGGGCTGGCTTGCTACCAAGGGATAGACTGACCGAACCCGTCCCGAAAGCCGC
>JANMAN010000344.1:0-2609 GCA_031359885.1 Tardiphaga sp.
ATTTCGCGACGTTGGTTGTAAACATGGCGGTCGCGGAATACTGGTTCACCCGCTTTCGCGGGTGATGACGGCTGTGCTCGTAGTGACGGCGCTGCTACCGTACCCTCGTCCACTCCGTCGATTTGCAAATAACGCCGCCGAGGATGCAGCCGCGCGTCGTCATGCGCTCGCCAGAGACGGTGACGGTCGTCACAAAGCTTTTGCCGGATTTCGGATCGAACGCCGTGCCGGTCAGCGCGGCACCGTCGCGGCCATCGAGATTGAACTCAAGCCGTTCGCCCACCTTCTCGTCGGTGACGTCGGGCCGTATGAATGTGTTGGTCATGCAGATGACCTTGCCGCACGACTCCACTTTCACGCGCGCGATGCCGTCGCCGCGTTGCCACGCGCCCATCACGGCCGATGAATCCTGCGAGAATGCGGAAGTTGCGCCGAGCAGCATGGCAATCAGAAGCGCGATCTTCACGACGCGGTCCCGCGCATCGTCGGCTCGCCTCTAGCATTGGCGATCCACAAATTGAGACCGCCGTCGATTTCGTTGCCGTTGACCGTAAAGTCCGCACCGTCGAACAGAGGCTGCAAGCCGCGATAGACGAATTTGTCAGGTGCCCTGCCGCCGCGCAGCTTCGCCGCCATTTCGACCAGCAACGCTGCCTGCATCGGCCCGTGAAAGATGAGACCCGGATAGCCCTCGACCTTCGTCGTATAATCGCGGTCGTAATGGATGCGGTGGCCGTTGAACGTCAACGCCGAATAGCGAAACAGCAGCACGGCGTCGGCGAAGTGGCTTTCGCTATGCTTGGCCTTCGGCGGAGCGGCAGGGGGCTTGGCAGCAACAACCGTCGCGCCGGGCGCGGGCATATCGCGATAGACGATGTCGTGGCGCTCGCGGATCGCTTCGCCACGCTGGGTCGAAATCACATGATCGACAGCGACGAAACACAACGTGCCGGTCGAGCCGGTTTTGACGGTGACGTCCTTGATCGTCGAAGATCGCGTCACCTTGTCGCCGACGCGCAGCGGTTCAATGAACGCGATTTCGCCGCCGGCCCACATGCGGCGCGGCAGCGGCACGGGCGGCAGAAATCCGCCGCGCGTCGGGTGGCCGTCGGGGCCGAGCTTATCCATGGGATAGACCGCGGGGGCGAGGCACCAATGCGTCGTGAACGGCGCGGCGTCGCCGGTTTTCGGTTCGCCGATATCGAGAAACAACGTTGCGCGCAGGCCGGCCACAAGCTGCGCCGTCACGATGTCGGTTTTTTCTTCCTGACGGCCGATCCAGGTGCGCAGGTGATCGATGTCGAGCGCCTCTTTCAGGTCAGCGGTCATGCGTGTGTCGTCCTATTCGGGCTGTCCCCGATGCCGGGAACGGCGCCGTAGTTTCGTGGCTGATCGACAAAGATCGCGGCCGGCGCGGCATAGGTCACCGGGCCGTTCGGCGTGGCAACTTCAATGCGGCGCAAATGCGGATGCGCGGTCAAATCAGCCATCGTGTTTACCTCGGCGAAGGCAACATCCGCATCCGACAATTTTTGCAGTAACTCGTCGCGGGTCAATGTCGCGAATACGTTCGCGACAGCCTGATCGGTCGCTGCCCGATTGGAAACGCGCGTGACCATCGTGGCGAAGCGCTGATCGGCCGGCAGACCGGGCTGGCCGAGCACATCCGAGCAAAGTTTCTTCCACTCGCGCTCGTTCTGGATCGAGATCAGAATGTCTTTGCCGTCTTTCGACTTGAATACGCCATACGGCGCGATCGATGGATGCGCGAGGCCGATGCGCTGCGGCGGGTTGCCGGCTTCGGAATTCAACAACGGCACCGCAAGCCAGTCGGCCATCACGTCGAACATCGAGATGCGGATGTCCGCACCTTCGCCGCTGCGACCGCGTGCGATCAGTGCTTCCAAGATGGCTGCGTTCGCCGTCGCCCCCGTCGCGATATCAACGATGGACAGGCCGACGCGCGACGGACTTTCCGGCCCGCCGGTGATCGATGCCAATCCGCTTTCGGCTTGAATGAGAAGATCGTAAGCCTTGCGGTGCGCGTAAGGGCCGTCGTCCCCATAGCCCGAAATGCTGCAACAGATCAGCTTCGGATAGTCCTTGCGCAACCGCTCCAGCGTGAAGCCGAGTTTGTCCATCGCGCCGGGCTTGAGATTTTGAATCAACACGTCAGCGCCGGCGATCAGATCTTCTAACGCAGCGCGGCCGTCTGTCGTCGCAAGGTCGATGACGCAAGAATCTTTTCCGCGGTTGAGCCAAACGAAGTAGCTCGATTGCCCTTTCGCCGCGGCATCATAGCTGCGCGCGAAATCGCCTTCGGGGCGCTCGACCTTGATGACATGCGCGCCGGCATCCGCCAGGCGCGACGAACAAAATGGTGCCGCGACCGCTTGTTCGACGGCGACGACGACAAGGCCTTCAAGCGGAAGCATCGGCGTCCCTCAATACGATCGCGGCATGCCCAGCACATGCTGCGCAAGATGAGACAGAATGAGGTTCGTCGAGATCGGTGCGACCTGATACAGCCGCGTCTCGCGGAATTTGCGTTCGACGTCGTATTCCTCCGCAAAGCCAAAGCCGCCATGCGTTTGCACGCAGGCATTGGC
>JANMAN010000349.1:0-1592 GCA_031359885.1 Tardiphaga sp.
GCCTGCACCGAATATGCAGTCGGTGGTCGACCTGATGTGCAACTGCTTGTGATGCCGTTGTCCGTCGATAAACCAGGCGAACCGCTGCACACGTTCTCGGGCTTCACGGCGGCGGTCTGGCAATGCCACGCCGAGTCACGCGGTCATCTTGCCATTCGATCGACCGATCCGTTCGATCAGCCGACGATCGTACCGAATTATTTCGAGCGCGAGATCGACCGCAAAACGATTGCGGCGGGTCTCGATATGCTGCGCGGCATCTACCAGCAGAAGTCGTTTCGTCAATTATGGGATGTCGAAGTTCTGCCCGGCGAAGCCCGTCGCGACCGTCAGGGTCTTTGGGAGTTCGCACGCGACAATGGAGGCACGGTGTATCACGCGAGCGGTACCTGCCGCATGGGCAGCGACGACACGGCGGTCGTCGATCCGGCTCTGCGTGTGCGCGGCGTCGAGCGGCTGCGCGTCATCGACGCGTCGGTGATGCCGCTGATTACCTCGGCGAACACAAATCCCGCCAGCCTCATGATCGGCGAAAAAGGCGCGGCGCTGGTGATGTCGTAAGCTTCCCTGTTGGGATGCCCCCACCGGATTCGATTTTTGATATTTACTCTTTTTCGATGTTGGCGGCGGTCGCTATCTTCTGCCAGAAGTCTTTTTCGCGAACGCAGAAGGTCGCAAATTCGTCGGCCGGCGTGATGACAGGCTCGGCGCCGATGGCGCGCAGCCGTTCCACGATCTGCGGCGACTTGAAGCCTGCGTTGAGCGTCTCGACGAGCTTGGTCACGATTTCGGGCGGCGTATTCTTCGGAGCCCATAGGCCATACCAGTTCGTAATCACGAAGTCCTGCACGCCTGCTTCCTTCATCGTCGGCAGGTCGGGAAGCAGACCGGATCGCTCGGGCGTCGAGATCGCGAGTGCTCGCAACGATCCCGCCTGCACGTGGCCCGTCGCCGAGCTCATGGAATCGAACATGATCTGCACTTGCCCGGACATCAGATCGGTCAAGGCCGGCGCTGCGCCGCGATAGGGCACGTGGACGATATCGATCCCCGCCAGTTGCTTGAACAGCTCTCCCGCAAAATGCGGTGCGCTGCCGCGGCTGGACGAGGCAAACGACAGCTTGCCGGGATTGGCTTTCGCATAGGCGATCAATTCGCGAACGTCTCGAGCCGGTACCGCTGGATTGATGAGAAGCATGAGCGGCACGCTGACGAGCTGCGTGACCGGCGTGAAATCGTTGATCACGTCGTATTTGAGATCGCGCATGATGGCCGGGGAGATCACATGCGCAGACGCGTTGACCAGAAGCGTATGGCCGTCCGGCGCGGCTCGCGCGACGTCCTGTGCGCCGATGGTGCCGCCGGCACCCGACTTGTTTTCGATGACAACCGTTCGCCCCAGAGCACGCTCGAACACACTGCCCATCAAACGCGCGGCAATATCCGTCGGCCCGCCCGGCGGATACGGCACGACGATACGAATCGTTTGTGACGGGTACTCGGCCGCCTGCACCGGCACGACCATGACCGCGATCAGCGAAACGACGATCGAAACCAAACCGAAAATCCGCTCGACCATGTGTCACTTTCTC
>JANMAN010000400.1:0-4645 GCA_031359885.1 Tardiphaga sp.
TTCAAGGACACACTGGCGATCATCGGTTTGCTGGGCTGGATGCTGTGGCTCAACTGGAAGCTCACGCTGCTGTCGCTGGTGATGACGCCGCTGATTGTGCTGATTGTGCGGTTGGTCAGCATCCGCCTGCGCAATACCAGCCGCCGCGTGCAGGAGGCAATGACGCAGCCGCAACTCTCGGAGGCTCCGCAGCGTCAAGAGCAGCAGGAGATCAGGCTCGCGGTGTCGGATCGCGAAATTCTGCAAAAGAAAGATTTCGCGCAGATGAGCGCGGCTGAAATTGCCGAGGTGACGCGCGCCATTGCCAATATGCGTTTGCCGCAGGCCGAACTGCGGACGCGACGGTTTCAGCCCAATGTGCGCGGACGGAAACTCGATCTGCGGCGCACGCTGCGCGGCAGCCTGCGCACCGGCGGCGAGATCGTCGATGTCAAACGGCTGGGATTGATCGTGAAGCCCGCGCCGATCGTGGCGCTGCTCGATATCTCGGGATCGATGAGCGAATATACTCGGCTGTTTTTGCATTTTCTTCATGCGATCACCGATGCGCGCAAGCGCGTCTCGGTGTTCTTGTTCGGCACGCGGCTGACCAATGTGACGCGAGCGTTGCGCGCGCGCGACCCTGATGAAGCGCTGGCGAGTTGCACGTCGAGCGTCGAGGATTGGGCTGGCGGTACGCGCATTTCTGCGTCGTTGCACAGCTTCAACAAACTGTGGGGCCGCCGCGTGCTCGGGCAGGGCGCGATCGTGCTGCTGATCTCGGACGGGCTGGAGCGCGAGGCGGACGACAAACTGGCCTTCGAGATGGATCGGCTGCATCGCTCCTGCCGGAAACTGATCTGGCTGAACCCGTTGTTGCGTTATGGCGGTTTCGAGGCAAAGGCGCAGGGCATCAAAATGATGCTTCCGCATGTTGACGAATTCCGTCCGGTACATAATTTGAGTTCCATGGATGCGCTGATCGACGCGCTGTCGTCCGCGCCGCTACCGATGCAGCGCAGCGCCATCCGCCCTGCCGCTTAAACCTGATCGAGGCCGCCATGCTCAATCGCGACGACGATATCCTGAAGGCGGCTGAAGCCTGGCAGGCCGCCGGGCGCGGCGTTGCGCTTGCTACGGTGGTCGAGACCTGGGGTTCGGCCCCGCGTCCCTCCGGATCGCACCTCGTCATCAACGACGACGGGACATTTCTGGGCTCGGTGTCCGGCGGTTGCGTCGAGGGAGCCGTCGTCACCGAGGCTTTGGACGTGATCGCATCGGGCGCGCCGAAGATGCTGGAATTCGGCGTTGCCGACGAAGCCGCGTGGAATGTCGGCCTGTCCTGCGGCGGCACCATCCGCGTTTACGTCGAAAAGGTGGGCTCGTGAAGCTGCAAACGTTGGCGTTGTTGAACGCCGAGCGCGCCGCACGGCGCGCCGTCATCGTCGTGACCGACATCGCGTCGGGCGAGCAGCGGCTCGTCAAGGCTGCGGATATATCGAGCGATCCGCTGCGCACCGAGTTGGCCAAGCAGTTGCGCATGGGCAAGAGCGCGATGATCGAGGCGGCCGGCAACAAGGTGTTTCTCAACGTTCATGCGCCGACCGCGCGGCTCGTTATCATCGGCGCGGTGCACATCAGTCAGGCGCTGGCCCCCATGGCGCGGGCGCTGGACTACGACGTCACGGTGATCGATCCGCGCACGGCCTTCGCGAGCCCTGAACGCTTTCCCGACGTCCCGCTGATCGCCGAATGGCCGGACGTCGCGCTGCCGCCGCTGAACGTCGATCCCTATACGGCGTTCGTTGCTGTGACGCATGATCCGAAGATCGACGATCCCGCCTTGCTGCACGCGTTTCAGCGCGACTGTTTTTATATCGGCGCGCTCGGCTCGCGGAAGACGCACGCCAAGCGTGGCGATCGACTCAAGGCACAAGGTGCGACCGACGCTGACATCGCGAAAATCCGCGCGCCGATCGGGTTGAACATCGGCGCAGTGTCCCCCGCCGAGATCGCCGTCTCGATCATGGCCGAAATCACGGCGACGCTGCGCATGCCCAAAGACGTTGCGGCATGAAGTTCGGCCCCGCCGCACCCGAGGATGCGGTGGGCGGTGTGACCGTCCACACGTTGCGGCAGGGCGCGCTGGTTCTGAAAAAAGGCACCACGATCGGGCCGCCCGAGGTCGCGGCACTAATGCGGGCAGGTGTCAAAGAGATCGTCGTCGTTCGTCTTGAAGACGGTGATGTCTCCGAGGATGTGGCCGCCGCCAGCATCGCGCAAGCGGTGGCCGGCGACGGCGTGGCAGTCGAGCGCGCATTTACGGGGCGCGCCAATTTGTTCGCCGCCCGCGCGGGCGTGTTGATGGTCGATCGCGCTACGGTTGATCGGATCAATCGCGTCGATGAAGCCATGACCTTCGCGACGTTGAATGCCTTCAAGCCCGTCGTCGAAGGTGAGATGATCGCTACCGTCAAGTTGATCCCGTTCGGCGTCGAAGGAAAACTCCGCGACGCGGCCGTCGCGGCGGCCAGCACGGATGCGCTGCGGATCGCGCCCTATGTGATCTCCAAAATCGGCGTGGTCTCGACGCTTTTGCCGGGACTGTCGCCGAAGGTGATCGACAAGACGCTTCGCGTCACCGCCGAACGCCTTGCACCGACAGGTGCGGCGATCATCGCCGAGCGGCGCGTCGATCACGACGAGCGCGCTTTGGCCACGGCGATCGCGGAATTGCTCACGCTCGGCGCGGAGCTGGTGATCGTGTTCGGCGCATCCGCTATCGCCGATCGTCGCGATGTTATCCCCGCCGCGATCGAGCAAAGCGGCGGTTCGATCATGCATTTCGGCATGCCCGTCGATCCCGGCAATCTGCTGCTGATCGGAGACATCAAGGGCGTGCCGGTCTTGGGTGCGCCGGGCTGCGCGCGCTCGCCGGTCGAGAATGGTTTCGACTGGGTACTAATGCGGCTGCTGGCGGGCATTGCTGTCACGCGCGACGATCTCACCGCGATGGGTGTCGGGGGCCTGTTGATGGAAATCGTGACGCGGCCGCAGCCGCGCATTCCCGTCGCGGACACCACCAACGATATCGCCGCGCTCATCCTTGCCGCCGGTCGCGGAACGCGAATGGGCGGCCCGAACAAGCTGCTCGCCGAGCTGAACGGGAAGGCGTTGGTGAGGATCGTTGCCGAGCAAGCGCTCGCGTCGAAAGCGTCGTCGGTGACGGTCGTGACGGGCCATCAGGCCCGCGAGGTCGAGGCGGCATTGCGCGGATTGAATGTCGTGTTCGTCCACAACCCAGATTTCGTCGAAGGGCTTGCGAGTTCGGTCAAGGCGGGAATTGCGAAATTGCCTGCGGCAGCCGCGGGCGCACTGGTCTGTCTCGGCGATATGCCGCTGATCGACCGGCATCTGCTCGATCGTCTCATCGATGCGTTCGCGCCGGATCGCGGTGCGCTCATTGCGGTGCCCGTCAACGCAGGGCGTCGCGGCAATCCGGTGTTGTGGTCGCGACGCTTTTTTCAGGAGTTGATGACGCTGGACGGCGATATCGGCGCGCGGCATCTGATCGCCAAGCATGCCGAAGCTGTCGCCGAAGTCCCGGTCGAGGGGCAGGGCGCATTCCTCGACATCGACACGCCACAGGCGCTCGCAGCGGCGCGGCGGGGTTAAACCCCGCATTCATCACTTCATGGTAAATTCCTCCCATTGACCTCGGGGGAGGGGCTTATGTCATTTTTACTGACCATGCGCATTTGCGCGGCACTCGTTTGCGTCGGTCTGTTTTTGTCTGGTGCATCGCCGGTGTCGGCTGCGGGCGCGTTCGCCGTCGGCAAATGTGGCGCTTACGGCCAGGCCTATGACTACAAAGCGGAAGAGGCCGCACGCGCCGCTGCGTCGAAGCAATGTAAAGGCAATTGCGAAGTCGTGACGATGAAGCGGGCCTGCGCGGCGCTGGCGGTCGATATGAAAAATCCTTGCGGGCCGCACGGTTATGCGGTGGCGCCGAAGATTTCCAGCTCGCTCAACGCGGCGACGAAGAAATGCTACGCCTTCGGCGGCAAGGAATGCGTTATCCGCGCCTGGGCGTGCGACGCACGCGGCTAAGGCATGATCGTGATCGGATCGACCGAGCGGAGCGAAAATCCGACGCGGCCGTAAGCGCCGCTGCGGCCGAAGCTATCGAACGCATAACCCGCCGCGCCCGAGACTTCATAATTGCCGAACCGAACGCCTGTGACATGGACGCCCGCGCGATATTGCTGACCGTAGATGTCAGTGCTCGCGGAGAATTCCGGTCCTGTCCAGACGTTGAAGATACGCACGCCGGTCGCGACCCGGCCATAAAACGACGACTCGATTGTCGTCATCGACAGATTAGCGGCAATCATCACCGCGTCGAACGGCTCCCACCACACATCCGCCGACAGGCGCATGCCGTAATTCGGCTGAAGCCTTGTGGTCCTTGTGATCGGCAACGGAATGCGCGCGAAGAACTCCAAGCCGGAATAGGCACTCAGTTCGAAACCGTTGCGGTTGATGCGATAGCCCGGCATCAGCGCCGCGCGCACAGACTCGCTGCGCAATATCGTCTTCGACGTCCGGAAGCTGTCGATGCCATCGGCTCCGAACAGCCTGATGAGGAATCCGTCGCGCCCCGACA
>JANMAN010000416.1:0-3260 GCA_031359885.1 Tardiphaga sp.
CGTCGAAGGCGACGGGTTTCCCGATCGCCAAGGTCGCGGCGCGATTGGCGGTTGGGTACACGCTCGACGAGATCGCCAACGACATCACCGGCGGCGCGACCCCGGCGAGCTTCGAGCCGACGATCGATTATGTCGTGACCAAGATACCCAGGTTTGCGTTCGAGAAGTTCCGCGGCGCCGACGCGGTGCTGACGACGTCGATGAAGTCGGTCGGCGAAGTGATGGCGATCGGGCGCTCGTTCGCCGAGAGCCTGCAAAAGGCGTTGCGCGGGCTCGAGGTCGGACTCACCGGGCTCGACCGGGTGCGCGAATTGGAACAGGCCGACCCGTCGGAGATCGAGCGCGTGCTCGCGCGGCCGACCCCCGACCGGCTGCTGGTCGCGGCGGAAGCGCTTCGCCAGGGGTTCAGCGTCGCGCGGATCCACGCGATTGCCGGGTTCGATCCGTGGTTCCTCGAGCGGCTGGCGGAGATCGTCTCCGCCGAGGAGGAGGTGCGGACAAGCGGGCTGCCGAGCGAGGCGGGCGCAATGCGGCGGTTGAAGGCGATGGGCTTTTCGGACGCGCGGCTGGCTGAACTCGCGCTGCGATCGGCGCATGTCGACCGCGAGATGAGCGAAATGGTCGCGGCGGGCGGCGGCGGGGTCGTCCACAGCGCGATCCGGATGATGACCGGCGGAGTGACCGAGGCCGAAGTGCGCGCGCACCGGGTGAAATTGGGCGTGCGCCCGGTATTTAAGCGGATCGACAGCTGCGCCGCCGAATTCGACGCGGCGACGCCGTATCTTTATTCGACCTACGAGGCGCCGCTGTTCGGTGAAGCCGAAGATGAGGCCGACATTAGCGACCGGCGCAAGATCGTCATCTTGGGCGGCGGGCCGAACCGCATCGGGCAGGGGATCGAGTTTGATTATTGCTGCTGCCATGCCGCCTTCGCGCTCGGCGAGCAGGGCTATGAGACGATCATGATCAACTGCAATCCCGAGACCGTCTCGACCGATTACGACACTGCCGATCGGCTCTATTTCGAACCGCTGACGCAGGAAGACGTGCTCGAGATCATCGATACCGAAAGACAAAACGGCACGCTGCACGGCGTGATCGTGCAGTTCGGCGGCCAGACGCCACTGAAGCTGGCGCGCGCGCTTGAAGCCGCTCACGTGCCGATCCTCGGCACGTCGCCCGATGCGATCGATCTCGCGGAAGATCGCGATCGCTTCAAGCGCGTGCTCGATAAATTGCGGTTGAAGCAACCCAAAAACGGCATCGCTTATTCAGTCGAGCAAGCGCGCATGGTTGCGACCGATCTCGATTATCCGCTCGTGGTTCGGCCGTCGTATGTGCTCGGCGGCCGCGCGATGCAGATCATCCGCGAAGAAAACCAGCTCGGCGATTATTTGCTCGGCACCCTGCCCGAACTGGTGCCCGCCGACGTCAAGGCGCGCTATCCCAACGACAAGACCGGGCAGATCAATACGGTGCTCGGCAAGAACCCGTTGTTGTTCGACCGCTATCTGTCGGACGCGATCGAGGTCGATGTCGATTGCTTGAGCGACGGCAAGGACACGTTCGTCGTCGGCATCATGGAGCACATCGAGGAAGCCGGCATTCACTCCGGCGACTCAGCGTGTTCGCTGCCGCCGCATTCGCTCGACGCCGCCATGATCGCCGAACTCGAACGCCAGACTCGCGACTTGGCACTCGGCCTCGACGTCATCGGATTGATGAACGTGCAATACGCGATCAAGGACGGTCAGATCTACGTCCTCGAAGTCAATCCGCGCGCCTCGCGCACCGTGCCCTTCGTTGCCAAGGTCGTCGGCATGCCGGTCGCCAAGATCGCGGCACGTATCATGGCCGGCGAAAAACTCGCAAGCTTCGGTCTGAAGCCGCACAAGCTCGGCCACGTCGGCGTCAAGGAATCCGTGTTTCCCTTCGCGCGGTTCCCCGGCGTCGATACGGTGCTCGGCCCGGAGATGAAATCGACCGGCGAGGTGATGGGCATCGATCGATCGTTCGAGATCGCCTTCGCCAAGAGCCAGCTCGGGGGCGGCACCCGCGTGCCGCGCAAAGGCACGGTGTTTGTCTCGGTTCGCGAGACCGACAAGACCCGCATCCTGGACGCCGTAAAACTGTTGTCGTCGCTTGGTTTCCGCGTGCTCGCGACCGGCGGCACGCAACGTTATCTCGTCGACAATGGCGTCCCGGCGGAGAAGATCAATAAGGTTCTCGAGGGCCGCCCGCACATCGTGGATGCCATCACGAACGGCGAAATCCAGTTGGTGTTTAACACGACGGAAGGGCCGCAAGCGCTCGCCGACAGCCGCTCGTTGCGGCGTGCTGCCCTCTTGCATAAGGTTCCGTATTACACCACTCTTTCGGGTGCCGTAGCGGCTGCGCAAGGCATCCGGGCCTATCTCGGCGGGGACCTGGAAGTCCGAACGCTGCAGAGTTATTTTCCGAACGCCTGAACCGGTATCACCGGCTTATTTTGCAAGGCGGTCGGAACCCGGCTGCCCTGCTGATGTTCACTACGGCTTGTCTCGATTGCCGGTTCCCGCTGCCTTGATTGGCGCCGAGCCGGACCGTTTCATAACAGAGGATCGTCCGTGCGGGCTGGCGCGTCGCCCCGCACGACGCAGAAGGACTGGATCGATGATTGAAAAAGTGCCGATGACTCAGGGGGGCTATGATGCTCTTGAGGTCGAATTGAAGCAGCGCCAATCGGTCGATCGTCCGCGCATTATCGAACATATTGCCGAAGCGCGCTCGCATGGCGATCTGTCGGAAAATGCGGAATATTCGGCCGCCAAGGAAGAGCAATCGCACAATGAAGGTCGCATCGCCGACATCGAGGACAAACTCGCGCGCGCCGATATCATCGACATCAGTAAGCTGTCCGGCGACACGATCAAATTCGGCGCGACAGTCACGTTGATCGACGAAGATACCGACAAAAAAGCCGTCTGGCAGATCGTCGGCGAACCTGAAGCCGACGCCAAGAAGGGTCGTATCTCGATCACGTCGCCTTTGGCGCGCGCATTGATCGGGAAAAAGAAGGGCACCTCCGTCGAGGTTATGGCGCCCGGCGGCGCAAAGGCCTACGAGATCACGAAGGTCGAATGGCGCTGAACACGTTGTTTCGTTGATTTGAAAAAGCCGCGCCGATGCGCGGCTTTTTTGTTGTGCGCTGCTGCCGACATGATTTGCGGTGCAGTGCGGAATAATCTACATCCGCGAAAGCTATTTTAAATTGAGGCGCG
>JANMAN010000435.1:0-4467 GCA_031359885.1 Tardiphaga sp.
AGAATCCGCAAATGAGACTCTTGATAAAATCGAAGAAACAAAAGCCAAGGTCAGTGAATTTGAGCACAGTGTTGTTCAACTAACCAGCACACTGGGGCTTGACGATGCTTCCGGAAAACGAGGCGAATTGAGCTCATTGCGCGCCAGCTTTGAAGTGGGCTGCTGGAAAATAAAGACGACGCACGACGCGCACTTTAAGAACGCGTTCGCAGGTGTCCGAAACTCGCAGAACAGATTTTGTGACAAGTTTCTTTTTGAATTAGAATCAAACACGGCTGAGCTCATCGAAATTGATGAACTTAAGCGGAAGGCCGCGACGCTTTTTGAAGAAGGGCTCGTAGCACACAGCGCCGTTCGCACTATTGATTTCACAGATCTTCAAAATGCCAAACAAACGCCCATTCTTGCGAAAAAGGTTGTTGGTAAAGAAGATGTCGATGTCGCTGCCCTCATACGGCGGCTTGGTAACAGCGACTGGGTGAGACAGGGGCTGCCCTACTTGGACCAAGGCTCCCAATGTCCGTTTTGCCAGCAAGAGGTCGAATCTGAGTTATCCAAGCGGCTCAACGACTATTTTGATGAAACGTATGTCAGCGATCTAGCCTCAATTACCGCAACGCTCTTAAGGTATAAGGCGCTTGCAGCAGAGACCATTAATATTCTCGATGAGATAATCGCATCAGAAAACCGGCATATCGATAGGGAGCTTCTGCGGGCGGATGCCGATAGGCTCACAGCGCGGCTCGCTGTGAATCTGCAACTGTTAGAAGCCAAAGCACGAGAGCCCAGCACCCCGGTCACGCTTGTACCTCTTGATGAGATCGTGCAGCCCATCTTGACAAAAATCGCTGCGGCAAACGCTTCGATCACTACGCATAATAATTTGGTCGAAAATATCACTTCCGAACGCGGCAAGCTTGTCGCCCAAGTATGGAGATGCCTAGTTCGAGAAAATTCTGCAGTCATTGAGGATTATTGCACCAAAAAAAATGCTCTAGACAAGGCGGTCCAAGGTCTGACTGCGGGAATTGCCAGGAAAGAAGCGCAACTTCAAACTGCGCGAGCGACTTTACGCGAATTGGAAAAGAGCGTGACCAGCGTCCAGCCTACGGTTAACGCGATCAATGGTTTGCTCGCTTCGTTCGGATTTTCCGGTTTCAAGCTTAAAACGGCTGGTGAGCACGACCACCTCTATGAGATTGTCCGCGACGATGGTGGCAACGCGGCGGCGACTCTTAGTGAGGGAGAAAAAAGTTTTGTCTGTTTTCTGTATTTCTACCATCTGCTTCGCGGCAGCGTCTCTCAATCGGATGTCACGTCCGACCGGATCGTCGTATTCGACGATCCGGTATCCAGTCTCGATAGCGACGTGTTGTTCATCGTCAGCGCGCTCATCAAGCGCGTCCTCAATGAGGCCTGCGAAGGCGCGGGGCAAATCAAGCAAGTCTTCTTGCTAACGCACAATATCTATTTCCATAAAGAGGTCTCATTCGACCCTAATCGTGGAACGCAGTGCAGGGCTCACGAGACATTCTGGATTGTCCGAAAAATCGATGGCGTATCTAAGATTTCAGGTTACGCATACAACCCTATCAAGACTTCATATGAATTGCTCTGGGCGGAGGTGAAAAATCCGAACCGCTCAAACACCACGATTCAGAATACCCTCAGGCGGATTATAGAAGCGTACTTTAAAATTCTTGGTAACATGGACACTGACCACATCATTGCAAAATTTGAAGGAAAAGATCAGCAGATTTGCGCGTCCCTGTTCTCGTGGATCAATGACGGATCACACAGCGCTCATGATGACCTCTACATTTCAGCGGACGACAGTATCGTGTCACGCTATCTCGGCGTGTTTCAGGCAATATTTGAAAAGACCGCACACTCGAGCCACTACAGGATGATGATGGGAATATCACCTTTAGGTTAGCCATTAGCGAGTTTTCTAGATAGGCGAAGCGCATCTGGGCAACCGCCTAGCAGCGATTGTTCCTTGACAATATTCCTATCCTCCACTACAACCCCACTCGTCCTGTTCGACGGGGGCGTCTTCTAGAGGCGTCTGTTGACGGAGCGGGATCGGCGTCCGCGGCTGTGCCTCGCAAGCATGGTCCCGGGCGATGGGGGAGCACCGCCCGGGGGCACTATGACCCCCTGCGAGAAGCTCGCTGACGGCAAGGACGGCGCGCTGTCCCGCCGGTCATCACGCAGCTTTCATCCTCCGGGGTGAAGCGCTGCGGACCGGAACGGGCGCGGGCGACAGTCGACGAAAGCGCGGCCCCCGTCGCGAACACGTTGGACGGCGCGCCCGTAGGTGCCGCAGCCTCGCCGAGAGGCTGCGCTCAAAGACGACCTTCGCGCCATGCCGGCGCGCCGTCGCCCCCTCACATGCGAGGGGACCACCCCCGCCCCTCGCGCACCCCGTCGGTGCCGCGAGCGCATACACGCGTGCAAGAACCGCCTATCCGCCCACACCATCTTCACCGCAGCAGGGATTCACCGATGATTCCGCACACGATTAAGACTGCGGCGCGCGACGATGATTTCGCGGCGCGCGAGCTGCGCATCAGCGCCAAAATTCTCGACGGCATCGAGGAGACGCTCGACGAGCTGGCGCAGCCGCTTCTGCTGCGCGCCGCGATCGAAGACGAGGTCCAGGCGCAGTGCGCGGCTCTGGTTTGCCGGCAAGCGCTGTGCCGCCGCGCCAAACGTTGTCGCCGGCAGCCGTGCAAGGTGCCGGCTGCGAGCTACGGGGCTTGAGACCCATGCCCATGGTCCTCATGTCATCGCAGCCCGGTGCCTTTGCAGCGCTGGCACTTGACGACCTTGTCGCCCTTTTTCAGCAGGCCCTTGCCTTCGCAGTTTTTGCACTTCTGCTTCTTCTTGGTGTTCGGGCCTTTTTCGTTCGGCATGATCGTCTCCTCGGCTGTCGCGCGATCCTAGCACACGGCGCGCCATCGGCCGCGACGGCGAGACCCGTCGAACAACCTTGTAAATCGCGCCCGCTGTGCCAACCTGATCGAAAGACCGGACCAACCGGCCGAGACATAAGGACGACCGCCGTGACGACCGTTTTGCCCGATGCCGCCGATGTCCGCGACAATGCCACTGAGAGCCGCTTCGAGCTGGCGATCGGCAGCGACGTGGCGTTCGCGAGCTATCGCCGCCTGCCCGGCCGCGTGGTCATCACCCACACCGAGACGCCGCGCGCTCTGCGCGGCCGCGGCATCGCCTCGCAATTGGTCAAAGGCGCGCTCGATCTGATCCGCGCCGACGACGACAAGGTCGTCGCCGGCTGCGGGTTCGTCGCGGACTATCTCGAACAGCACGCCGAATATGCCGATCTGATCGGCTGACGCGCTGTCCGGCGTGCGCGCGGTTAGACGATCCGGATCGACATGTCCGGCAGGCCTTGCAGCTTGCACAGCAGCACGTCGCCTTTGACGACCGGGCCGACGTTTTCCGGCGTGCCGGAATAGATGATGTCGCCGGCTTTCAGCTCGAAGGCTTCCGACAGCTTCGCGATCTGCTCGGCCACGCTCCAGATCATCTTGTCCAGATCGGACGTCTGTTTGACGACGCCGTTCACGGCAAGCGAAATCGGGCCCTTGGTCATGTGGCCGGTTTTGGCGAGCGGATGGATCGGGCCGAGCACGGCAGCGCGGTCGAAGCTTTTGCCGATCTCCCACGGCTTCTTCTCGTCGCCCATCGCGCGCTGCAAATCGCGGCGCGTCATATCCAGCCCGAGCGCGTAGCCATAAACATGGTCGAGCGCGCTCGCGACCGGGATGTTGGTGCCGCCGGATTTCAGCGCGGCGACCAATTCGACTTCGTAGTGATAGTTCTTGGTCAGCGACGGATAGGGATGGTCCGCGACCTCGCCGATCGCGACGTTTTGGATGGCGTCGGTCGGCTTTTGGAAAAAGAACGGCGGCTCGCGGTCCGGGTTCGATCCCATCTCGATCGAGTGCGCCCGGTAGTTGCGGCCGATGCAGTAGATGCGGCGCACCGGGTACATCTCGTCCGAACCGGCCACCGGGATGTACGTCACCGGAACCGTGAATGGCGTGCGGGCGCCGCCCTGCATTCCGGTCGGTGCGGCGCAACCGGCGACCGCGCCGGTCACAGCCGCTGCGGCCGTACCCTGAAAGAAGTTCCTTCTGTCCATGATGTCTCCAAGTTTGGTGAAAAGAGCGTCAAAAGCCCGTTGTTCAAAACCGTCGTACTGAGCCTCATCGAAAGCAAAGATGGCGTGCTGACAATTATTCATGAACATGGAGCCACTCATGCGTCAATACCAATCCCCCCGTCGATGGCGGCACGGCTGTGGCTTACCCTATGGCACGAACCCGGCCGTAATTTCATAGGAGTGCTTCATGTCAATCAAAGCAAGCAAGGACAGCCGGAAGGACAGCACGACGCTCGCGCCCTGGCGGCCTCGCGCCAAGGCCGGCAAGCCGG
>JANMAN010000443.1:0-5529 GCA_031359885.1 Tardiphaga sp.
GCCGCGTCCTCATAGACCTTCTTCATGGCCGCCTCGTCGGCGGTCGCAGCCTTGCCTTCGACGGCCAGCAGATTGTCCATCAGCAGCCGGTTGCGCGCGAAGGCGAGGCGGGCCTTGAAGTCGTCGCGATCGGCGATCTTCTTCTCTTCGGCGGCCTTGGCGACGATCTTCATGTCGATCAGGAAGGCCAACACGTTGTCCTTCTTGGTCGCCGGGTCCATCTGCGCCAGGCTCGGGGCCAGTTCTTCCTCGGCGATGTTGACGTCGCTCTGGCGGATTTCGGAGCCGTTCACCTTGGCCAGCACCGGATTGGCGTCTTTCGCCTCTTGGGCGAATGTGGGCGCGAAAAGCGATGAGCCGGCAAGCAGAGCGACGGCGACGGCTGCCATCGCGGCATTGAGGCGCAGGCCGGATGTGGTCGCGGACGACGAAACGGTCATGTAAAATCCTTGTATGAAAGCGGAAAAAGCGGTTGGGGCTGCGCGACACTCGCCCACCAAGTCCCTATTGGCAACGCGAAAACTCTGTCAAAATCATGAAATCCTTGACGGCCTCGCAACGTTGACAACCCCCGAAGCCAGCCATATCTCTGCAAAATCGTGCTTCTTCGCATATTAATGTCGCGCTCAGCCTGCTTTGACGGCAAAGCCGGGTGCGACATCATCGGATCACTGAACCTTTCGCGATGCGCGCTGGCTTTCAAACAACAGCAGGCGGGAATTCGTCCCCGGCGTCACGCGAAGTTGATAGCGGCTCCCTGCGGCAGGCCATCCGGACCGACCGCTTCCGGCCGCAACGCCGAACGGCAATGACAGGACTTTTCGTATGATCGGCGCGCTCGCCCGCAAGTTTTTCGGTTCTCCCAACGACCGCCGCGTGAAAGCCTACGCCGCGCGCGTCGCCGCCATCAACGCGCTGGAGCCCGAGGTCGCGGCGCTGTCCGACGAGGCGTTGAAGGCGCGCACCGACGACTTCCGCAAGCAGATCGCCGACGGCAAGACGCTGGACGATTTGTTGGTGCCGGCCTTCGCGACGGTCCGCGAAGCCGCCAAGCGCACGCTCGGTCAGCGACATTTCGATGTGCAGTTGATCGGCGGCATGGTTCTGCATGAGGGCGACATCGCCGAAATGAAGACCGGCGAAGGCAAGACGCTGGTCGCGACGCTCGCCGTCTATCTCAACGCGCTACCCGGTAAAGGCGTCCACGTCGTCACGGTCAACGATTATCTTGCCAAGCGCGACTCCGCCTGGATGGGCGAAATCTATGGCTTTCTCGGACTGACCACCGGCGTGATCGTGCACGGCCTCGACGATGCCGAGCGACAGGCGGCCTATGCCTGCGACATCACCTACGGCACCAACAACGAATACGGCTTCGACTATCTGCGCGACAACATGAAGTACCGGCTGGAGGACATGGTCCAGCGCACCCATGTGTTCGCCATCGTCGACGAAGTCGATTCGATCCTGATCGACGAAGCCCGCACGCCGCTGATCATTTCCGGCCCGCTCGACGACCGTTCGGAATTCTACAACACCATCGACACCTTCTTGCCCAAGCTGACCAAGCTGACCGACTTCGAGGTCGACGAGAAGCAGCGCACGGTGACGCTGACCGAAGCCGGCATGGAGAATATCGAGACGCTGCTGCGCGACGCCGGTCAGCTCAAGGGCGACTCTCTGTACGACGTCGAGAACGTCTCGATCGTGCATCACATCAATCAAGCGCTGCGCGCACATTCGCTGTTCACGCGCGACAAGGATTACATCGTCCGCGACGACGAGGTCATCATCATCGACGAATTCACCGGCCGCATGATGCAAGGCCGGCGCTATTCGGAAGGCCTGCATCAGGCGCTCGAAGCGAAAGAGCATGTGTCGGTCCAGCCGGAAAACCAGACGCTCGCCTCGATCACGTTCCAGAACTACTTCCGCATGTACGAGAAGCTGGCCGGCATGACCGGTACGGCGCTGACCGAAGCCGACGAGCTGTTCGACATCTACAAGCTCGAAGTCGTCGAAATCCCGACCAACAAGGGCATCGCGCGTCTCGACGAGGACGATGAGGTCTATCGCACGCAGGACGAAAAGCACGCCGCCATTCTGGCCGAGGTCGAGCGCGCCAACGCACGGATGCAGCCGGTGCTGGTCGGCACCGCGTCGATCGAGAAATCCGAAGTGCTCGGCGAATACCTGCTGAAGAACGGCTACAAGCAGATCGATTTCGGCGATCCGAAGGGCATGCAGAAGCTCTACGCCGCTGCGCGTTCCGGCAAACCGGCAAAACTCTTCGCCGTGCTGAATGCGCGCTTCCACGAACAGGAAGCCTTCATCGTCGCCGAAGCCGGCGTGCCCGGCGCCATTACGATCGCCACCAACATGGCGGGCCGCGGTACCGACATCAAACTCGGCGGCTCGTTGGAAATGCGCGCCGCGTTCGAGACGGCCGGGATTACCGACGAGGCCGAGAAGGCCGCCAAGATCGAAGCCGTGAAGGCCGACATCGAACGCTTCCGCGAGATGGTGTTGAAAGCCGAGGACACGATCGAGATCGAGCCGGCCAAAGGTTCGAAGCCCGCCAAGACGGTGACGCGGCCGGGCGGCCTCTACATCATCGGCTCGGAACGCCACGAATCCCGCCGCATCGATAACCAGTTGCGCGGTCGGTCCGGCCGTCAGGGCGATCCGGGTCGCTCGAAATTCTTCCTGTCGCTGGAAGATGACCTGATGCGTATTTTCGGCTCGGATCGTCTGGATTCGATGCTGACGCGGCTCGGCCTGAAAGAGGGCGAGGCGATCATCCATCCGTGGATCAACAAGGCATTGGAGAAGGCGCAGCAGAAGGTCGAGGCGCGCAACTTCGACATTCGTAAGAATTTGCTGAAATACGACGACGTGCAGAACGACCAGCGCAAGGTGATCTTCGATCAGCGCGTCGATCTGATGCAGAACGACAGCGTTGCCGAAACCGTCGCCGATATGCGGCACGCGTTCGTTGAAGACCTCGTGACGAAGCACGTGCCGGCGAACGTCTATGCCGAGCAATGGGACACCGCGGGCCTGCGGGAAGAGTTGAAGCGCGTCCTCGACATGGATCTACCGGTCGACGAATGGGCCAAGGAAGAGGGCATCGCCGACGAGGAATTGCTGGCGCGGATCGATCAGCGCATCGACGAGCACATGGCAGCGAAGTCAGCCCAATGGGGCCCCGACGTCATGCGCTACGTCGAAAAGACGATTCTGTTGCAGACGCTCGACCATTTGTGGCGCGAACATCTCGTGATGCTCGACCATCTGCGTCAGGTCATCGGGCTGCGCGGCTACGGCCAGCGCGATCCGTTGCAGGAGTACAAATCCGAAGCGTTCAACCTTTTCGAGGCGCTGATCGCGCATTTGCGCGAGGCCGTCACGGCGCAGTTGATGCGCGTCGAGATCGCGCCGCCCGACCAGCAGCCCGAATTGCCGGAAATGGAAGCGCACAAGATCGATCCGAACACCGGCGAAGACGAGATGCGCTATGCCAGCGCGGCGTTGGCCCCGGCGGACGAGGCTGCCCAGCCGCGCGATAAGGACCGCCCCGAGACGTGGGGCAAGGTCGGCCGCAACGAGGATTGTCCCTGCGGCTCCGGCAAGAAGTACAAGCACTGCCACGGCAGGTATGCGTAAGCTTCGCTGTCCCATGACCGGGGGCGCGAGCCCTCGGTCGTAATCGAGCGACCGCCTACGCCGTTCGTCCCCGCGGAAGCGGGGATCCAAACTTTGCAAGACAGCATGTGTTTCTCTGGATACCCGCTTGCGCGGGTATGAGCGGGCATGTCTGCGATCGACCAGGCCAGCTTCAAAACGCCGTGCCGGCCCTCGGCACTTTGCCTCCTGCCGCAACCACCGGCTCGCTCGCGATCGGCCCGATCCGCAGCGCCGTAATGCGGTTGCGCTCGCGGCGCAGCACGCGAAACCGGAAGCCATGAAACGTGAAGCTCTGGCCGCGCTCGGGGATCGAGCGCGCCTCGTGGATCACGAGCCCCGCGACGGTCGTCGCTTCTTCGTCCGGCAGCCGCCAATCCATCGCACGGTTGAGGTCGCGGATCGGCACCGAGCCATCGACGACGACCGAACCATCGGGTTGCGCCCGCACGCCGGCCACCGCGACATCGTGCTCGTCGGAAATGTCGCCGACGATCTCTTCGAGAATATCCTCCAGCGTCACCATGCCTTCGACCTCGCCATATTCGTCGACGACCAGAGCGAAGTGCGTCTTGCGGCGACGAAACGCTTTGAGCTGATCCGACACCGGCCGCATCTCCGGAACGAACCAGGGCGGCAGCGCGATCGCGGTCACGTCGATCTTCGAGATGTCGCCGTCATGGGCGCGGATCGCGCGCAGCAGATCCTTCGCATGCAGAACGCCGACGATATTTTCCGTCTTGTCCCGCCACAGCGGAATCCGCGTGTATTCGGTGGCGAGAACTTCGCGGACCAATTCTTCGGCCGGCAGGTCGGCGTTGATCATCACCATCTCGGTGCGGTGAACCATCACGTCCGAGACTTGCAGCTCGCGCAGATCGAGCAATCCGCCGAGCATGTCGCGGTCCTGTTTCTCGACGCCGCCCTCATGGTGGATGAGATCGACCGCGCTGCGCAGCCGCTCGGTCGGCGACAGCAGCGGCTGATTGGCGCCGATGCGAATGCCGAGAATACGCATCAGCACGCGGACGATCGCTTCGATCACGATCAGCAGCGGCCAAAACACCAGCACGACGAACTTCATCGGCCGTGCCACCGCCAGCGACACGCGGTCGGGCGCATTGATCGCGACGGTCTTCGGCAGCACCTCCGCGAAGATCACCACCATCACGGTCATAACCGCCGTGGCGTAGAGCACGCCGACGTCGCCGAACCACGCGGTCAGCACGCCGGTCGCCAGCGCCGACGCGCCGATATTGGCGATGTTGTTGCCCAGCAGCAGCGCGCCGATCATCCGCTCGCGCATCGCGAACAGGCTGGCGACGACTCCGGCGTCGCGGTTGCCCTGCATCGAGAGCCGCAACATGCTGGCGCGCGATGCGCCGGTCAGTGCCGTCTCGCTCGCGGAAAAAAATGCCGATACCAACAGACAGGCGATGACGATGCCGAATGCCAACCAGTCCATGAGATCAACCTGTAAGTTTGTCATTCGGGGGCACCGGCAGCGCTGCGTTGCGATCGAACAGGAACCCGCTCCGTCCCGCGCAAGCGAGACTTCAGCGCTTCCTGTCTGGTCCCCGCTTGCGCGGGGATGAGCGGACGAAATGTAACTTCGATCGCTCCGGATTTAATGGGCCGCAAGCTTCCGTGCCATGAAGTCCCGCACCACAGCGCCGTCGACATCCTTCGCGATCACCGCTTGGCCGACCGCTTCAAGCAGGATGAATGTCAGCCTGCCGCGCGAGACCTTCTTGTCCTGCGCCATCAAAGCCATCAGCGCGTCGGCATCCGCGAGACCTTCTTGCGTGAAGCCTGCGATGTCCTGCAACGCGGTCGGCAAGCCGA
>JANMAN010000231.1:0-4227 GCA_031359885.1 Tardiphaga sp.
CGAAGCGGTTTTTCGGCGCTGCGCGCAACATCGAAGAAGGCGGTTCGCTGACGATCATCGCCACCGCACTGGTCGATACCGGCAGCCGTATGGACGAAGTCATCTTCGAAGAGTTCAAGGGCACGGGCAATTCCGAGCTCATTCTCGACCGCAAGGTCTCGGACAAGCGCACCTTCCCGGCGATCGACATTTCGCGTTCGGGTACGCGCAAGGAAGAACTCATCACCGATCCGCAGTTGCTCAAGAAGATGTATGTGCTGCGCCGTATCCTCAACCCGATGGGCACGATGGATGCAATCGACTTCCTGCTCGACAAGCTGCGCAACACCAAGAACAACTCGGAATTCTTCGATTCGATGAATACGTAAGGGTTCTGTATCAGCGAAGGTTGGAAGCGGCGCCGGTCCATCCGGCGCCGTTTTCTTTTATGTTGCGCGTGCCCCATTGCGCGGACAAATAGGCGATGCACGCCGATCACCCCACCATCTACGCGCTGTCGTCGGGACGCGTGCCCTGCGCCATTGCGCTGGTGCGGGTGTCCGGACCGCAAGCGGCGCGCATGATCGAAAAACTCGCCGGACGATTACCGCCGCCGCGCCGTGCGATGCGCGCGACGCTGCGTGATTCATCGGGCGAGCCGATCGACGACGCGATCGTGTTGTGGTTTCCGCACCCTGCGAGCGCGACCGGCGAAGACGTCGCAGAATTTCACGTCCATGGCAGCCGCGCCGTGCTCGCGGCATTGTTCGCGGCCTTCGCGCAGATCGACGACATGCGCGCCGCCGAACCCGGCGAATTTACGCGGCGCGCGTTCGAGAACGGCAAGCTCGACCTCACCGAAGCCGAGGCGCTGGATGATCTCATCCACGCCGACACCGACAGGCAGCGCAAGCAGGCGCTGCGGCAATTGAACGGATTGCTCGGCGACAAGGCGCGGCGCTGGCGTGCCGATATCATCGAGGCCTGCGCATTGATCGAAGCCGGCATCGATTTTTCCGACGAGGGCGACGTGCCGGACGAGCTGCGCAAGCCGGCGCTTGAGAAGGTCGCAGCGTTACGGTCGGAGATCGACGAGGTGCTCGCGTCGCATGGCCGCAGCGAACGTCTGCGCGACGGGCTCGTGGTCGCGATCGCCGGTCCGCCGAATGTCGGCAAGTCCACGCTGATCAACCAGCTTGCCCGGCGCGAGGTCGCGATCGTCTCGCCGCACGCCGGCACCACGCGCGACGTCATCGAAGTGCAACTCGATCTCGACGGCTACCCTGTCGTGGTGATCGACACCGCCGGCATTCGCGACACCGACGATCCGGTCGAGCAGGAAGGCGTTCGCCGCGCGAAAATGCGAGCCGCGGAAGCCGATTTGGTGTTGTGGCTGTTCGATGGCGGTTCGAGGTCCGATCCGTGCGACGTTGGGGGCGACGTTCCTGTTTGGCGGATCCGCAACAAGGTCGATTTGGGCGGGGAGAGTGTCGATGGTTTTGCCATCTCGGCCGAGCGTGGCGACGGGCTGCCGGATTTGACGGCGGCGATCTCGTCCTTCGCAGCCAATTATTTCGGCGGGCATGACGACGCCTTGATCGGTCGGGCCCGGCAGCGGGAGGTGCTGACCGAAGCCTCGACGGCGCTCGGACGAGCGCTCGCGACGGCTGGTGCCGGGGACGAGCTGGTCGCCGAAGAACTGCGGGTCGCGGGTCACGCGCTGGGTCGTTTGCTGGGCCGCGTCGACGTCGAGGACATCCTCGACGTGATTTTCAGACAATTTTGCATCGGAAAGTGAATTGCTGCGCAGCATTAGCGTAATTGCTGCATTGCAGCATACGGTTTTCGGGTCCGATTGTTTCATGTGAAACAAACCTAAGTCGTTTTGCCTTGAGCTTTCACCGTTCGGCATTAGAACAATCGCATGTCCACAAAATTCGACGTAATTGTCATCGGAGGAGGCCACGCTGGCTGTGAGGCGGCGGCTGCGTCCGCGCGCATGGGTGCTGCGACAGCGCTCGTAACCCACAGCCGCGCCACCATCGGGACAATGTCGTGCAATCCGGCCATCGGCGGTCTCGGCAAGGGCCATCTGGTCCGCGAGGTTGATGCGCTCGACGGGTTGATGGGACGCGCAGCCGACGCGGCCGGCATCCAATTTCGGGTGCTTAATCGCCGCAAAGGCCCGGCTGTCCGTGGCCCGCGCGCCCAGGCCGACCGCAGGCTCTATGCGGCAGCCATTCAGACTGCGTTGGCGGGCACTAAGAATCTGACGATCATCGAAGGCGAGGCGGACGATTTGCTGACCACCGACGGTCGGATCACCGGTCTTCGGCTTGCTGATGGCCGCGATCTGAACGCCCGAGCCGTTGTCGTCACCACCGGCACGTTTTTGCGCGGGCTGATCCATCTCGGCGAGCGATCATGGCCCGCCGGGCGGATCGACGAAGCCCCGTCGCTGGGGCTGTCCGCAGCCTTCGAGCGGATCGGGTTGACGCTCGGCCGCCTGAAAACCGGCACGCCACCCCGCCTCGACGGCACGACGATCGACTGGTCCGCGGTCGAGATGCAGCCCGGCGACGATCCTGCCGAGCCGTTTTCGGTGCTTACCGATCGCATCACGACGCCTCAAATTCAGTGCGGCATCACGCGGACCCTGCCCGCGACGCACGACATCATCCGCGCCAGCGTTCATCGCTCGCCGATGTATTCCGGACAGATCACTTCGAGCGGCCCGCGTTATTGTCCGTCGATCGAGGACAAGATCGTCCGGTTCGGCGACCGCGACGGCCATCAGATCTTTCTGGAGCCGGAAGGCCTCGACGATACGACGGTCTATCCGAACGGCATCTCGACGTCCCTGCCGGAAGACGTCCAGTTGGCGATCCTGGCATCCATCCCTGGTTTGGAGCGCGTCCGGATGGTTCGGCCAGGCTACGCGATCGAATACGATCACGTCGATCCGCGCGAGCTGGATGCGACTCTGCAGGTCAAGCGTATGCCGGGGCTGTATTTGGCCGGCCAGATCAACGGCACCACCGGTTACGAAGAGGCTGCGGCGCAAGGACTTGTCGCCGGCCTCAACGCGGCGCGGATCGCAGGCGGCGGCGCGCCCGTCGTGTTCGACCGGGCCGACGGCTATCTCGGCGTGATGATCGACGATCTCGTCACCCGCGGCGTAAGCGAACCGTATCGGATGTTCACGTCGCGCGCCGAATATCGTCTGACGCTGCGCGCCGACAATGCCGACCAGCGTCTGACCGACAAGGGGATCGCGCTGGGTTGCGTCGGACCGGAGCGGGCGCGTGTCCACGCTCGAAAGATGGATGCGCTGACACAGGCCAAGGCGTTGGCGAAGTCGTTGGTAGTCACGCCGAACCAAGCGGCCGCCCATGGCCTTGCGCTCAATCATGACGGCGTCCGGCGTTCGGCCTATGAATTGATGGCCTATCCTGAGGTCGATTTCGGGACAGTCGCGGCGATCTGGCCGGAATTGACCTCGATCGCGCCAAAGATCGCCGGCCATCTCGAAATCGATGCCAAATACGATGTCTATCTGAAGCGCCAGACCGCTGACGTGGCTGCGTTTCGCCGCGACGAAAGCCTGAGCCTCGCCGACATCGACTATGCCGACGTGCCGGGGCTGTCCAATGAGGCGCGTAATCGCCTCAACGCCGCGCAGCCGATGACGGTCGGGCAAGCCGGCCGCCTCGATGGGCTGACGCCGGCAGCGCTCGGCATCCTCGCGGCATATCTCCGGCGGCAGGCGCGTAAACCGGTTTTTGCTGCACAGTAATGGCCCAGCGCGACCTCCCAACCAAACCGCTTCCGGCGTCCGACCTTTCAGCCGATCGGCAGCATGCGCTTAAGCTGACCCCCGTTTCACATGAAACGTTGAAGCGGCTCGACGCCTATGTGGAACTGCTGCTCCAATGGCAGGCCAAGACCAATCTCGTCGCGTCCTCGACTTTGCCGCAGCTTTGGACCCGCCATATCTCGGTCTCGCTGCAGCTTGTCCGGCTTGCGCCCAACGCGTCGATCTGGGCCGACTTTGGCAGCGGCGGTGGCTTTCCCGGCATCGTTTTAGCCTGCGTTCTGGCCGAAAAACCAGGAGCCGCGGTGCACCTCATCGAGCGCAACGGCAAAAAAGCTGCGTTTCTGCGCGAGGCTCTGCGCGCGACCGGTGGTGCGGGGGTGGTTCATGACAGGGATATTGGGGATAGCGTGGACAGATTGCCTGCGAAGGTC
>JANMAN010000511.1:0-2953 GCA_031359885.1 Tardiphaga sp.
CCAGTTCCCACGCCCGGCCTCTTTAGTCATTTTGGCGGTGGCCACCCGCATGCGTGGGACCCATTCAGCGCACCACTCGCGCAAGCCCTGCCCGCCCTATTCAAACGGCTAGGATTTGTAGTTATGGTGTGCCGACGTATAGTAAGCATCCGGTGAGGACCACGTAGCGGCTGCTCACGCGGCCTGATCGACGCGCCTGCTCCTGGGCTGCCAATTCCACGGTAGGAGTTCGTCGAGCCTTTGGACCGGATGCTCGGCAATGCGCGCCAGGACGTCGGCGAGCCATGCCTGCGGATCCACATCGTTCATTTTGGCAGTGACGATCATGCTGTACATCAGCGCGGCGCGGTCGCCGCCGCGATCGGAGCCGCAGAACAACCAGGACTTCCGGCCGAGAGCGATGCCGCGCAGCGCTCGTTCGGCGGCGTTGTTCGACAGGCAGATGCGGCCATCGTCGAGGAAGCGAGTGAAGGCGCTCCAGCGCTTCAGCATGTAATCCATCGCCTTGGCGACGTCGTTTCCGCGCGAGAGTTTTGCGCGTTGCTCACGCATCCAAATTACCAAATCGGCGACTAACGGTGCGCTCAATTCCTGACGCACGGTTCGTCGCCGTTCAGGCGTTTCGCCATTGATCCCACGCTCGATCGCGAACAGAGCGTCGATTTGGCGGACGGCTTCCAGCGCCAGCGGCGAGATCACCACAGGTTTCTTGCCCTGCACCTTGCGGCGCGCATTCTCTGCCAGATCGGCCATCACGAAGAACGGTCGTCGGGCATGGACCCAGCACGCGGCCTCCAGGATCAGACCTGCGTTGCGGCCCGCGTTATAAAGCTTGCCATAGCCGCCATAGGCATCGGCCTGGAAGAGTCCGCTGTAGCGGGCCAGATGAGCTTGAGGATGTTCGCCGGCGCGATCGCGTGAGTAATAAAACACCGCCCCCGGCGGCTCTGGCCCGCCAAACGGCTTGTCGTCGCGAACATAGACCCAGATCCGACCGGTCGAGGTTTTTCCCTTGGCCAGAACCGGCACCGTGGTGTCAACGCCGTGCAATCGCTCGGCCCACAGCACATGGGCTTCCAGGCGCTGGAACAACGGCTTCAGCGCGACCGTACAGCCGCCGACCTGGTCGGCCAAAGTCGACAGGCTGATCGGTATGCCCTCCCTGGCATAGCGCTCGGCTTGACGATTGAGTGGCTGGTGCTGGCCGAACTTCTCGAACAGCACCATCGCTAACAGGCTCGGGCCCGCCCAACCGCGGGCGATGACGTGGAACGGCGCTGGCGCCTGACTGATCTTCTCGCAGTCACGGCAACTGAACTTCTCCCGGACATGCTGGATCACCTTCCAGGATTTAGGGATCACCTCAAGCGTCTCAGTGATGTCCTCGCCGAGCTTGGACAGCCGTGCGCCGCCGCAGCATGCGCACGACACCGGCCCCGCCACGATCACGCGCTCGCGGGGCAGATGCTCCGGTAACGGTTTGCGGGAGGGCCGCTGGCGAGTGAACGACGCCACGGTAGTGGACGCGTTCGTAACTTTGATTGCGGCAATTTCCGCCGCCAGTTCGTCCTCGGTCGCCGAGGCTTCGAGCTCTTCGAGCGTCAGCTCAAGTTGATCGAGCAAACGCGCGGTACGCTCCGAGCGAGGCCCATAACGATCGCGGTTCAGTTTTTCGATCTGCAGCTTCAGATGCGCGATCAGCGCACGATCGTCCGACTGCTGGGCGCGAACGATCGCAAGTTCGGCGCGCGTCGCAAGCAACGCCGCGTGCAGCGCTTCGACGTCTTCCGGCAGTTTCTCAGGGCCGTTTCCCATGCTCTGATGGAATCACAAAACCCGTGATTTGGCGCTGGCTTTTTTGCAGATTCACGAGACTTTTTCGTAACTATCCAGCGCTTTGCGGTCGCCAACTATGTTGCGGATTGCGCCAGTCGATCGCCTCCAGCAAATAGCCCATCTGGGCCGCGGTCAGCGCCACCACGCCATCGACCGTCGACGCCCAGATGAAGCGGCCACGGTCGAGCCGCTTGGCGTACAGCGATAGTCCAACTCCGTCGTGCCAGAGCGCCTTGATCAGCGTACCGGCACGGCCGCGGAACACGAAGACGTCGCCAGCAAAAGGATCGCGCCCAAGGCCTTCCTGCACCAGCAGCGCCAAACCCTGCATGCCTTTGCGCATGTCGGCATGACCCGTTGCGATCCAGATCCGTGCGCCTGATGCAACCGGGATCATCGACGCTCCAGAACGGCCAGCACACGAGCCAAGGCATTCGCATCAACGCTCGCGTCAACAATCACGCGATGACGCTTGCCGGTCTCGATCACCATGCGGCCGCTTCCTGCTGGGGTCGTCACTGACGAAGCGGTCTCGTCCACCAGCATAGCCGGAACGAAGGCTGGCTTTGGCTGTCCGGCGTCGCCTGCACCGGCTCCGAACGATCGCCGCCAGATCAGCAGCAACGAACGCGAAATCCCATGCCGCCGCGCGGTCGCCGAGATCGCCCGCGGCGCCTGTAAACTTTCCAGAACGATCCGGAGCTTCTCATCGTCCGTCCAACGACGACGCCGACCCGTCTCAACAACGTCGAGCCGTTCAACCTGTGCACTGAACCTATTGCTGTCCATAAGGGCTGTTACACAGCACTCAGCTTAAACGGACAAGGCGGCACTCACCGGAGGGAGACCATTTCTCCAACTGAAGGTGAAATTAAAAGTGCAACTACAGATTAAGTCAATGGGGAAGAACGACTTTTAAGCTATGTTCGATTATTACCGCTTCTCGAATAAACATTGATCTGTATCACTCGAATTGGTTAGACTTGCCTTCAAATATGGCAACGGCATCCACCTGACTGCAATCGATCCTCTAAATCGTGCAGTGTGCCTGTAGGACCAATCAACCGAACGGCATCCCTCGTCTGTATTTCGGTGATGCGCTGACAGCCCTCACATT
>JANMAN010000563.1:0-4784 GCA_031359885.1 Tardiphaga sp.
TCGAGCAGGCCCTCCTGTGCCAGTTCGACGGCGGCGACATTGCCCGAATGCGACCCGCCGCGCACCACGTTCGGCGCGCCCATCAAGATGCCGATGCCGGCGGCGTGCAGCCCGCGCGCGGCCTCCAGCGTGGTCGGAAATTCGCCGACCGAAACGCCGTCGCGCACCGCGTCGCTGACATTCTCGTCGGTGGTGTCGTCATGGCTGGCCAGCGGGACGGCGTGCTGCTTTGCCAGTGCCACGATCGCGCGCAGATTGTCCGCCGCGTAACGCTGCTGAAACTCATGGCGTTGCGCGAAAAATGCCTCAAGCTGGGCGTCGGTCTTGCCGGCATGCTTGCCGCGGTAGTAGTCGCACATCTTGACCTTGTCGCGGAACTGCCGCTGCCCCGGCGTGTGATCCATCACCGACATCAGCCGCACCTCAGGCCAGCGCAGCAGATCCGTCGCGTCCTCGACGACGTGCGGCATCGGCACTTCGCAGCGCAGATGCAGATAATGATCCGAGCGCAGCAAGCCTGCGTCGCGCGCAGTCGCGATCGCGGTCGCCAGCATGGTGGCGTGGCCGTCCACCTCCGCAGCATCGGGCTCGCGCCAGACGCGTAGGGAGTCGAGCACGGTCGTGATGCCGGACGTTGCCAGTTGCGCGTCATAGGAGACCACCGCCGTCACCGGATCCCAGTAGACCTTGGGGCGCGGCATGTAATGCGCTTCGAGATGATCGGTGTGAAGTTCGATCAGGCCCGGCATCACAAGATCGCCGCCCGCGTCTTCGCTACCTCGCGGCGCGTCGCCCTCGTCGAAGCCAGCGATTTGGCCATCCGCCATCGCGATCCAACCGCGCTCGATGACGCGATCGGCGAGAATGATCTTGGCGTTGCCGATGATGGTTTCGGAGGGCGTGGATGTCATAGCGTTGGCCTTCAATCTCGGAGTCATTTGTTTTGGTCATTCCGGGATGGGCCACGATCGTCGGCGAAGCCGACTCGTGGCACAGGCCCGGAATCCATACTCCCTGCAGGGGTTATGGATTCCGGGCTCGATCATCTCCCGCAAAGATGCGTGAGATGAGCGCCCCGGAATGACGTTTCCATATTGCCTCACGCCGCGAACGACGTGACGTCGACAAGACGGTCGGCAATGGCGTCGCGCACCTCGTCGTCATGGACGATCGCGACCATGGCAACGCCGTCTTTCTTCTTTGCGGCGATAAGGTCGAGCACCACCGCGCGATTTTTCGAATCCAAAGAAGCTGTGGGCTCGTCGAGCAACAGGATCGGCCGCTGCGAAATGAACCCGCGCGCGATGTTGACGCGTTGCTGCTCGCCACCGGAAAACGTCGACGGCGGCAACGCCCATAGGCGCTCGGGAATGTTGAGGCGCGCGAGCAGATGCGACGCGCGATCACGCGCCTCGTCCCGGACGACGCCGTCGGCCAGCAGCGGCTCGGCGACCACATCCACCGCCGCGACGCGTGGCACAGCGCGCAGGAATTGGCTGACATAGCCGAGCGTGCGACGACGCACGCGCAGGATGTCGCGCGGTTCGGCTTTGGCGAGATCAACCAACGCGCCGTCATGATGCAAGCCGATCAGCCCGCCATCGCAGCGATAATTGCCGTAGATCATTTTCAGGATAGAGGATTTTCCGGCGCCGGACGGGCCTGCCAGCACCACGCATTCGCCGGCCGCGACATGAAACGAGACGCCGCGCACCACCGGCAGCCGAACGCCGCCCTGCAAATGCATGACGAAGGTCTTCTCGGCGTTGCGGATATCGATCATCGGGATCATGGGCAGCTCACGCAGGCAAAATCGAGGAGACGAGCAGTTGCGTATACGGCTCGCGGGGATCGTCGAGCACCTGATCGGTGAGCCCGGTCTCGATCACGCGCCCGCCTTGCATCACCATCACACGATGCGACAACAATCGCGCGACGGCGAGATCGTGCGTCACCACGATGGCCGCGAGGCCCAATTCCGCGACGAGATTGCGCATCAGATCGAGCAACCGCGCTTGCACCGACACATCGAGCCCCCCGGTCGGCTCGTCCATGAACACCAGCCGCGGCTGCGTCACCAGATTGCGCGCGATCTGCAAGCGTTGCCGCATGCCGCCTGAGTAGACCTTCGGCGCGTCGTCGATGCGATCGACCGCGATTTCGACGCGCTCCAGCCAGGACGAGGCGGTGTCGCGAATCTTGCCGTAGTGATTCCAGCCGACCGCCATCAGCCGCTCGCCGACATTGGCGCCCGCCGAAACGTTCATGCGCAAACCTTGCGCGGCATCCTGATGCACGAAGCCCCAGTCGGTGCGAAACAGCAGCCGGCGCTCGGCTTCGCCCAGCACCGCGAGATCGCGCAGCACGCCGTCGCGCATGCGGTACGCCACACGGCCGTCGTCCGGCGCGAGTTGCGCGGACAGAAGCTGCAGCAATGTCGATTTGCCCGAACCGGATTCGCCGACGATGGCGAGAACTTCTCCGGCATAAAGCTGGAACGAGACGTCACAACATGCTTTGAGTCGGCCGTAGCGCTTGCCGAGATTCTCCGCGACCAGCAGCGGCGCGTCGTCGGTTTGCAGATGAGCCTCAAACATCGGCAGCCACCGCGATCAGCGACGCGTTATCCGCGCCGCGATGGCCCTGCGCCTGCCGCGTCTCGCAATAATCCGTATCCGAGCAGACGAACATCCGCCCGCCTTTGTCGTCGGTCACAATCTCGTCGAGGTAGGATTCGTTGGCGCCGCACAGGCCGCAGGGCGCATCATGGCGATAGCGCGTGAACGGGTGATCCTCGAAATCCAACGAGACCACCGGCGTGTAAGGCGGGATCGCGTAAATGCGCTTCTCGCGGCCGGCGCCGAACAATTGCAACGCCGGGCAATTGTCCATCTTCGGATTGTCGAATTTCGGCGTCGGCGACGGGTCCATCACGTAGCGCGCATTGACCTTCACGGGATAGGCATAGGACGTGGCGATGTGGCCGAAGCGCGCGATGTCTTCATACAGCTTCACATGCATCAGCCCGTATTCGCCGAGCGCGTGCATGCGCCGCGTTTCGGTCTCGCGCGGTTCGAGAAAGCGCAGCGGCTCCGGGATCGGGACTTGATACACGAGAATCTGGTTTTCGTTGAAGGTCGATTCCGGGATGCGATGGCGCGTTTGAATGACGGTCGCGTCGGTCGTCTTCATTGTCGTCGCGACGCCGGCAACCTTACCGAAAAATTGGCGGATCGAAATCGCGTTGGTGGTGTCGTCCGAACCCTGATCGATCACCTTGAGCACGTCGTCGGGGCCGAGGATCGCAGCCGTCACCTGCACGCCGCCAGTGCCCCAGCCGTAAGGCATCGGCATTTCTCGTGATGCGAACGGCACCTGATAGCCGGGAATCGCGATCGCTTTGAGGATCGCGCGGCGGATCATCCGCTTGGTCTGCTCGTCGAGGTAAGCGAAGTTGTAGGTCGGTCCGGTCATTCGGCGGCCTCCCGTAACGGCGCGACGTCCGTGCTCGCCAAGAATTCCGCACGCAGCTTGCGCAGAAGGCCCAGTTCGGACTGGAAGTCCACATAATGCGGCAGCTTGAGATGCTCGACGAAACCCGTCGCCTGCACGTTGTCCGAATGCGACATCACGAACTCTTCGTCCTGGGCGGGTGCGACGACATCCTCGCCGAGTTCGCGCGCGCGGAGCGTGCGATCGACCAGCGCCATCGACATGCTCTTACGCTCGCTTTGCCCGAACGACAGGCCGTAGCCACGCGTAAAACACGGCGCCTCGGTCGCGGAGCCCTTGAACTGATTGACCATCTGGCATTCGGTCAGCGTGATCGTGCCGAGCGGCACGGCGAAGCCGGCATCGTCGGCCATAAACTCGACCTCGACCTCGCCGAGCCGTATCTCGCCGGCGAACGGATGATTGCGACCATAACCACGCTGCGACGAGTAACCGAGCGCCAGCAAAAACCCTTCGTCGGCGCGCGCGAGATTTTGCAGCCGCAGATCGCGATCGGCCGGAAAGCTCAGCGCGTCTCGGGTGAGATCGCCGACCGGCGCGTCGGACCGCTCACGCGGCGAGGATTCGATCAGCCCGTCGCGACCGAGGATATCGGTCACGCGCGGCATGGGGGCGTCATCAGCCTCGCCGATCGCGGGCTGTTCCGGTGTCGATGTCTCCGCAAGCTGCGGATCGAGCAGCCGGTGCGTATAGTCGAAGGTCGGGCCGAGCACCTGCCCGCCCGGAATGTCTTTGAAGGTCGAGGATATCCGCCGGCGCACAGCCATAGCAGCAGTTTCGACCGGCAGCGTTGCGCCAAATCTCGGAAGCGTCGCGCGAAAGGCGCGGAGCAGAAAGATCGCTTCGATCATGTCGCCGCGCGCCTGCTTGATCGCCAGCGACGCCAACTCGCGGTCGTACAACGAGCCTTCGGTCATCACCCGATCGACGCCGAGGCTCAGTTGTTCGGAAATCTGCGCGAGGGATATTTCAGCGACCTCGCGGTCGCCACGTCGCTCATGCGCCAGCAGCCGATGCGCATTCTCGATGGCACGCTCGCCGCCTTTGACAGCCACATACATCGTCAGCCTCCCACCGCTGTGAGCTGCGTGGTGCGCGGCAAAGCGACGATGCTGTCGCCGGCGACCAATACGCAATCGACGCCGCGCGGAAACAGCGCGTGGTTTGCGGCCGATGCTTCGATAAACTGCGGCGACAACGGCGCATTCAGCGTCGCAACACCGTCGATGCCCGGACCGCGCAACGTGAAGGCGGGTCCCTCCGCAAGGGTC
>JANMAN010000568.1:0-3860 GCA_031359885.1 Tardiphaga sp.
GCGTGCGCGCGAACCGATTTTCGCCAGCGTCAACGTCTCGTCGCGACAATTGCTGCGCCACGATCTGCTGCACGACATCCGCACGGTGCTGTCGCGCTCCTCGGTGGCGCGCGGCACGCTGAAACTCGAACTGACTGAATCCTTGGTGATGGAAAATCCGGAGCACGCAGCGCAGATGCTGCACCGGATCCGCGAACTCGGCACCGGTCTGTCGCTCGACGATTTCGGCACCGGCCATTCGTCGCTGGCTTATCTGCAGCGCTTCCCCTTCGACACGCTGAAGATCGACCAATCCTTCGTCCGCACCACCACGCGCGGCACCCGGCCGGTGATCCTGAAATCGATCATCGCGATGGCGCACGATCTCGGCATGGACGTCGTCGCCGAAGGCGTCGAGACGGATTCCGATGCGATCGAGATGTATCAGCTCGGCTGCGAATACGCGCAGGGCTTCGCGTTCGGCGAACCGATGGACGCCGACGCCGCGATGCGCATGCTCACGGAAGAACGGCTCGAGGCGGCGAGCTGAGAGCACGGCGTGTCATCATCGTAGACCGTCATCCCCGCGAACGCGGGGAACCAGTACGCCCATCATTTATGTGACGGAATACTGGGTCGCCCGGTCAATGGGCGCGAAGTGCGCCCTGCCGGGCGATGACGCCTCGTAAATCTCAAGCGTGCCCGGCCTCGGTGGACAGCATCGCCGGATCGATGCCGATCTTGTTCAGCGCCCGGAGATATTTCTCCTCGACGTTGCGGCCGAAGATCAGGTCCGCGTCGGCCGCGCAATGCAGCCAGCCATTGCCTTGGATCTCGTTTTCCAACTGCCCCGGCGCCCAACCGGCATAACCCAGAGCCAGGATCGCGTGCTTCGGGCCACCACCGCTGGCGATCGCCTTCAGGATATCCACCGTTGCCGTGAGGCAGATGCCCTCGTCGATCGGCAGCGTCGCGTCCTCGATGAAGAAGTCGCTCGAATGCAGCACGAAGCCACGCCCGGTTTCGACAGGACCGCCTTTCAGCACTTTCATGCTTTCGGCGCTCTCGGGTAGCGTGATCCGCTCGCCCTTCTTGATGATGTCGAGTTGCACCAGCAAATCCGAGAAATCGAGGCTCCCGGCCGGGCGATTGACGATGATCCCCATCGCACCTTCGGACGAATGTGCGCAGACGTAGATCACCGAGCGCGCGAAGCGTTCGTCGTCCATCACAGGCATCGCGATCAGCAACTGCCCGTCCAGATAGCCCTCGCCGTCGCGCAAATCCGTCACGGCAATGCCGGCCTTTTTTCGGCGCGGCGATGAACGGGGTTTCGGGCGTTTCGGCGCGGAGTCCATCGGCGGCTCTTTCGTTGACTTCCATCCTGATATCGGGTGCAAATTCTGTCAATCAAGCGTGGCACCATCACGACGATCCGACTTGGATCATTGAAACCGTCATGCAGCTTGCGTTCCAGTTCGACGCGCTATCACGGTCTGTTCAGTGGTTCGTCATCGGGCGAATGCGTAAGCACTTCTTTTGAGAGACGCCTCATGGCCGTATCCGTTCCTGTCCGTTGTCTGCTCGCCTTCGCCGCAATCGTTGCGGCGACGCCGGCACGCGCGGCCGACGTCTCGCCATGGCTGAACGACGGCCACTCCGCCGTGCGGCTGATTGCGGGCTCGCGCAGCGGCCAGGTCATTCTCGGCGGCATCGCCTTTGCGCTACAGCCCGGCTGGAAGACCTACTGGCGCACGCCGGGCGATTCCGGCGTGCCGCCACGGATCGATTTCTCGAAGTCCGACAACGTCGAAGCGGTCACGATCATGTGGCCTGCGCCGATGAGTTTCGAGGATGGCGTGGGCGGCTATTCGCTCGGCTACAAGACCCAGGTCGTGTTGCCGCTGCGGATCGTGACCAAAGCCGCCGACAAGCCGGTGATCTTGCGCGCGGCGATCAGCTACGCCGTCTGCGAGACGCTTTGCATCCCCGTCGAAGCGTCGGCGGAACTCGCATTCAACAATGTCGCGAGCACGCAGGATGCCACGCTGTTCGCAGCGCTCGACACCGTGCCGAAGCCGGCGATCGTCGGCGACCCGAACCCGCTGACGATCCGCAACGTCAGACGCGACGGTGCAACGCAAGTCGTTGTCGATGTCGCGGCTCCGGACGGAGTCGTCCCGCATTTGTTCGTCGAAGGACCGACGCCGGATTGGGCGCTGCCGATTCCGAAATTGACAGCGGATGCGGAGCCGCGCATGCGCCAGTTCAAGTTCGCCCTAGACGGGATTCCGCCCGGCGCTAAACCTGAGGGCGCATTGTTGAAATTTACGCTGGTTGGCAGCGACATAGCTTACGAGTTCAACGTCACTTTGAACTGATGCGACGCTCACCGACCAACCAAATCTTAAGCAATCCTTGCCACGATCCAAGCGCCGTAACGTTCGCGGCGGTTGAAGGATGTCTGCCGTGGCGATGATCGACGCGCGTTCTGCGATGGCGCTGCCGATCAGTTTGATCGCACGCGTCAAAGGCATGTTCAGCGGTTCGCATGAATCGACCGCGACCAACCGCGCCGCGATCATCGTGTTCGGCATTCGCATCGTCAGCGCCGGCCTCGCTTACGTGTCGCAGATTTTGATGGCGCGCTGGATGGGCACGTCCGACTACGGCATCTACGTCTATGTCTGGACATGGGTGCTGATGCTCGGCTGCGTGCTCGATTTCGGCATGTCGCCGACGTCGCAAAAACTCATCCCGCTTTATCGCAGCCAGCGCGATTTCGATATGCTGCGCGGCTATCAGTCCGGCGCGCGTTGGATCACCTTCGCGGTCGCGTCCGGCATCTGTCTCGCGTTGGCCGGTATCGTTCGGCTTGCATCGCCGAAGCTCGATCCGAACATCGTGATGCCGCTGTATCTCGCTTGCCTCACGCTGCCGGCCTTCGTCGTAGCGAACATTCAAGACGGGATCGCACGCGCCTATGATTGGATGCGGCTGGCGCTGATGCCGGCCTTCGTCATCCGCCAGTCGCTCCTGATCGTCTTCACGATCGCGATCGTCTTGCTCGGCTACAAATTCGATGCGACCGATGCGATGGCGATCAGTGCTGCGGTGGTGTGGATCGCGATGATCGCGCAATGGCTGCCGCTCGACCGACGCCTCGCGCGCACGGTCGAGAAAGGCGCGCGTCGCTATAACTTCCGCGGTTGGCTCGCCATCTCTTTGCCGATGGTGCTGGTCGAGGGGTTTTATTTGTTGCTGAGCTACACCGACATTCTGCTGCTGAAGCAGTTCCGTCCGTCCGAAGAAGTCGGCATTTATTATGCCGTCGTCAAGACGCTGATCCTGGTGTCGTTCATCCACTATGCGATTGCCGCCTCCTCCGCGCATCGCTTCAGCGAGTTGCATGCGGCGGGCGACAAGGAGCGGCTGTCGGCCTATCTCGCGCATTCCATCCGCCTCACATTCTGGCCCACGCTGGTGGCGACCATCGTTCTGCTTGCACTCGGCAAGCCGATGCTTGCGCTGTTCGGCGCGGAGTTCGTGCAGGGCTACGGAATGATGTACGTGCTGGCGATCGGCCTGGTCATTCGCTCGATGGTCGGGCCGATCGAACGCTTCCTCAACATGGCGGGTCAGCAAAACATTTGCGCACTGGCCTATGGGTTGGCCTTCGTCGTCAATGTCGTGCTCTGCATCATTCTGATTCCGCCGTTCGGCGGCTACGGCGCAGCCGCATCGCTGTCGCTGGCGCTGACGTTCCTGACCGTGATGCTGTTGTGGATCACGCAGAAACGGTTCGGCCTGCGCATTTCGCCGTTCAAGAAGCATGGCGGCGTCTAATCTACCTATCGAATTGAAGCGAATGTTCTGCGTCC
>JANMAN010000601.1:0-7385 GCA_031359885.1 Tardiphaga sp.
CCTTCGAACCTTCGCTGTCGACGTTCACCACCGCCAACTTACGCGGAACGACGAAGCCGGTGACGCGCACCATGTCCGAAAAACATGCGCCGGTGGCCTTGGCGACGGTCACCGTCGCCACGCCGGCCGTTGACGCCTGCGGCTCGGCGGCGACCGCCTGGCCGGATGCGCCGGCGAGCGCGAGGCCGAACAAGACGGCCGCCAGTCGCGGCCAGCGCTCATCAAGAGGTTCGACGATCGACGGCTGATAAGCGGGACGCGTCACGATGCGGCTCTCATTCCTGAGCAACGTTGGCTTGAGCAAGGCTGCTCGAGCGACGGTTGCTGACTTGAGCAAAGGCTGGCGGGGACGATGATCGCAAGACGATGAAGCTCTATCTGTCCCGCCGAGAGGCGGCAACACAAGGCCCCGAGCGATGCTGAAGGGTGGTTAAAACGTCGCGCCACGGCGTCACGCGACAGCGATGCGCGTGGCAGGCAGCCGCGCCCTGCCGAGGCGGGACGCGGCCGATGCGGCCTCGCCGAACGACGACGGCTATTTCGATGCCGTCTTGTTCTGCATGTTGACGACCTGCACGCGGCGGTTTGCGGGCGACATCGGATCGCTTGCATTCTTCGGCGCGCTCTTGCCGTAACCGACGGTGACGAGGTCGTTCGGCGCCAGGCCGTAGCGCGTCACGAGCACGCGCTTGATCGCGTCCGCCCGACGCTCGGACAATTCCTGATTGTAGCCTTCGCCGCCTGCGGCATCGGTATGACCGGCGACCATGAAGGTCGAGCCACGCAAGCTCTGGTTCGACAGCGCCTTGCCGAGCGCCTGCACCGCAGGCTCGGCCTGCCGGCTGATGTCGGCGGAGTTGTAGTCGAAGGTAATTTCGAGATCGATATTCGGCTTGTCCTTGGCGATCGAGGCGATCTGCTCGCGCTCGCCCGACGACAGCGATCGGGTCTTGCGATTGCGAAGGGAGTCGATCAATTGAGTTTCGGCGGCCGTCGCGACGGGATCGGGTTGCGATGCCGACAGGCTGCGCGTCAGCGGCTTCTTCGGCGCAAGTGCGCGAACGATCTGGTCTTCGGTCACCTCTTCGGCGGCGAGGGCGATGCCGGCCGGCATCGCGAGAGCGGCGGCAATGACGAGGCCGCGCATGCCGGCGACGGTGACATTGTAAGCTGATGTCCTGATTGCGGATGTCTTCATGGCAAATATCCTTGCTGCTAATATTTTCATTGGTCGTCTAAAATATATCGACACTTAACACGGCGGCGGGGCGGTCGTTAGCTCAACGTTGTTGAAGTCCTACCTCCTGATGTCACCGGGCGAACACGCCGGGTTCATACGAGCACCGGCAGGCCCCGTTGCTATTGCCGAACCTAACGAATGCCGTACCCGTTGAACTCGGATACGATATTGGGATCCATGGCCTTGGCGTTGGCGACATCGATGTCGCCTTCTGCCGCAACGCCCGTACGTTGTTTGGCTAGGCCGCGGCCGTAGAGCGACGACGTCAGGCGAGGGTTAATTTTCAACGCCGCATCGAAATCCGCAAGCGCATTTTTGGCCATGCCGCTTTTAAGGTTGACGAGGCCGCGACTGTCGAGCGCATCGACGAAATTGGGCCGCAGCCGCAACGCCTCGTTGCAGTCGCGCAGCGCAGATTGCAATTCGCCGACCACGGTCCGTGCCCAGCAGCGGTTGTTGTACGCCTCGACGTCGCGCGGGTTGAGCCGCAGCGCATCGTCGAAGTCTCGGATCGCGAGCGTGTAGGCGCCCTTGCTGGCATAGACCTGGCCGCGCCGGTACAGCGTGTTGGCGTTGTTCGGGCTCGCGGCGAGGCGCTCGGTGAGGTCGCGAATGGTCGGATCGTCGGCCAGCGACGGTTCGGATTTCGACGGTTGAGGCTTGTTGTCCGGAAACGAGACGTCCGCCGGTTTGCTGTCGAACGGCTTCAGCGCGAAGGGCTTTTCGGTCGGCTTGGTGTCGTCGGGTTTGGTCGCATCGGGCTTGATCGCATCGGGCTTGCTCGCGTCAGGCTTGATCGCGTCGAATTTCGTGTCGTTGACCTTCGGCGAGATGGCGGCCTGCTTGACCGGGCTCTGTCCGGGAATGAACGAGAAGTCGTCGGCCAGCGACGACGAAATCCACGGCACCTGCTCGCTTTTCGAGGCGCGGATCACCGCGACGCGGGTTCGGTTCAGCGTGTCCTCGGCGGTGAGGTCGGGTGTCCGCATGGCCTTCAGCAACTCGGTGACGAACAGGCTCTGTTGCGCAGCGCCATCGCCGCCAACGACGGAACTCAAAGCCGCCGAATACATCACCAGCGAGCCGCCGGGCGCCACGACGGGGGCCAGGCCGGCGGAGAAACTGCGGAAGCGACGCTCGAAAGGATTGCGGCGCGAGGCATCCATCAGCGCGATCTTGATGCCAGCGCCGCGGCTGTTGATTTCGCCCAGCACGGTTTCGAGGCCGACGCCGTCACGGCGCACATCCGGCTCGGTCCAGATCTGGGCGTCGATCGGGATCATGTAGCTCTGGCGGTTCGACTGGATGCCGATGCCGCTGTAAAAAATCAGCGCTGCGGTGCCGGGTTTGATGCGAGCGTAAAGCCGGTCGATGGCGCGGCGCATACCGTCGCCGTTCAGATTTTCGCCGATCTCGACGTCGAAGCCATCCTTCTTCAACTCGGCCGCGATCTCGCGGGCGTCGTTGACGGGCTCCTTCAACGGCGCTTCCGCATCCGGATATTTGGCATTGCCGATCACCAGCGCGACGCGGTTGTCGGCGGCTTGCGCAGGAACAGCGACAACGGCCAAGAGGGCCGCGAGACAAAGCTGAGCCAGACGGATGTTCATCACCGATTGAATCCAGGCTGATCGAGTCGAAGGCAATAGCTTCATGGACAGCAAGCCGAACCGCATAGCGCAATTTTTCTATCAAACCGCCTGCACGGCCAGTGTCAATGCCCAGAGCGGCGCTCTAGCGCTCGCCAGGGCGGCGCTCCTGCGCTCGCTTTCGGTTGCACGCGATTGACGCCGGCTGTGCCGAGGCGTTTAGTTTATGCAAAATCGGGAGCGAACGCTCAGATGGCGCAGGCCGCCAAAACGCAATTCGGATATCGCAGGCATCCGGATCAGGACCGCCGCGATGACGCGCACCATCCGGTCGTGATCGTCGGTGCGGGGCCGGTCGGGCTCACGCTCGCGCTCGATCTCGCGCAGCGCGGTCAGAATGTCGTGCTGCTGGACGACGCCGACCGGATCGGCGAGGGCTCGCGCGCGATCTGCTTTTCGAAACGCTCGCTGGAAGTTTGGGACCGGCTCGGCGTCGCCAAGCCGATGGTCGAGAAGGGCGTGGTCTGGCAGAAAGGCCGCATCTTCCGCGGCGAGGCGCTGCTCTATCAGTTCGATCTGATGCCCGAGCCCGGCCACAAGATGCCGGCCTTCATCAACCTTCAGCAGTATTACGCCGAGGGATTTCTGGTCGATGGCGTGCAGCGGACGCCAGCGATCGATCTGCGCTGGCGCAACAAAGTCGCGGCGATCGACAAGCATAACGACCATGTTCTGCTGACGATCGACACGCCCGATGGGCCGTATCGGTTGGCGGCAAGCTACGTGGTGGCCTGCGACGGCGCACGCTCGGGCCTGCGCGGCATGGTCGGCGCGGATTTTCAGGGTCAGGTGTTCGAGGATCAGTTTCTGATCGCCGACGTGAAGATGACGGCGGCGTTTCCGACCGAACGCTGGTTCTGGTTCGATCCGCCGTTCCATGCGGGCAAGTCGGCGCTATTGCATCGCCAACCCGATGACATCTGGCGCATCGATCTGCAACTCAGTCGCGATGCCGATGCCGCCGTCGAGCGTTTGCCGGAGAACGTGCGGCCGCGAATCGCGCGCATGCTCGGCCATGACGATTTCGCATTCGAATGGATATCGATCTACAAATTCCAGTGCCGCCGCATGCAGAAATTCGTGCATGATCGCGTGATCTTTGCGGGCGACTCCGCGCATCAGGTGTCGCCATTTGGCGCGCGCGGTGCCAATTCGGGCATCGAGGATGCCGAAAATCTCGGCTGGAAATTGGCGATGGTGTTACGCGGCGACGCGCCGGCGTCGTTGCTCGACAGCTACGAGGTCGAGCGCGGGGCCGCTGCCGACGAGAACATCCGCGAGTCGACGCGGTCTACCGATTTCATGGCGCCGTCGTCCGAGCAGGAGGCGCGGCTGCGGCGCGCGGTGCTGTCGCTCGCCAACGACACCGAGTTTGGCAAGCGCATGATCAATGGCGGGCGGCTGTCAGTGCCTTCTGTCTACGCCTCGCCGCTGTCCACCGCCGATGCCGATTCATGGGCCGCCGGTCCGCGCCCTGGCGCGCATATGCTCGACGCGCCGTTGGCCGGCGAGCAATCGTTCCTGACCGATGCTTTTGCGCACGGCGCGCGCGGCTTCACGCTGGTGGAATGTGCCAACGGTGTCTCCACCGATGTGCCCGAGGACGTCGGGCATATTCGTATTGGAAATGACGGGCCGTTGCGAGACGAGGCAGGCCTGTTCGCAAGACGCTACGATGCGACGCCGGGAGCGGCCTATCTGCTGCGGCCCGACGGTTATGTCGCGGCACGTTTCCGGCATCCGACGCGCGACGCAATCCGAGGCGCGGTCGCGCGAGCGAGCGGACGTGCGATATGACGTTGTCGACGACATCGAATTTCAAAGATCCCGACAGCGCCTACCGCGCGGTGGTCGAAGCGCATCGCGGCCTGAGCGACGCGCAGAGTGCGGACCTCGACGCGGCGCTGGTTCTGATTCTCGCCAATCATATCGGCGATGCCGATGTGCTGGCGGCCGCGATTATGTTGGCGAAGAGAAGCATGGTCGAGGATAGATGAAATCGTCATTGCGAGGTCATCGGAATGTCGGCTCTTGCCGACAAGCAATGACCGAAGCAATCCAGTCCTTCTTTCCAAGAATTAAAAACTGGATTGCTTCGTCATCGTCATCCCTCGAAGGCGAGGAATGACGACTTCTCGCAATGACGGAGCAGGCGTTACAGATTGAACAGGAACGACAACATGACCAAAGGCTTCGCATCCACCACCGACATGGCGGATAAGACCATCACCTTTTCCGAGATCGGCACCGACCTTTACGCTTTCACCGCCGAGGGCGATCCGAACTCGGCTGTCATCGTCGGCGATGACGGCTGCATCGTATTCGACGCGCAGGCGACGCCGGCGATGGCCAGCAAGGTGATCGAGCGCGTCAAGACGGTGACCGACAAGCCGATCAAATACGTCGTGCTGTCGCATTACCACGCCGTCCGCGTGCTCGGCGCATCGGCCTATAACGCGCAGAATGTCATCGCGTCGGCCGAGACTTATCGTCTGGTGGAAGAACGCGGCCAGCAGGATTGGGATTCGGAGTTCGGCCGCTTCCCGCGGCTGTTTCAGGATGCCGAAAGCATCCCCGGTCTGACCTGGCCGACGCTGACCTTCGAGGGCGAGATGTCGCTCTATCTCGGCAAGCGCGAAGTGCGGCTGATGCAGCTCGGCGCGGGCCATACGTCGGGCGATATCGTCGCCTGGGTGCCAGACGCCGAGGTGATGTTCTCGGGCGACCTGATCGAATATCATTCGGCCTGTTATTGCGGCGACGCGCATCTGCGCGAATGGCCGATGACGCTGAACGAGATCCGCAATTTCAATCCGAAGGCGATTGCGCCGGGACGCGGCGACGCGCTCAAGGGCCTCGCGACGGGCCGTGACGCCATCGCGATGACGCGCGATTTCGTGACGTCTCTGTATGGGGCCGCAGAGACCTCGGTCGCGCGCGGACGCGACCTCAAGGAGACGATGGCGGCGACGCGCGAGGTGATGGACAAGAAGTTCGGCAGCTTCGCGATCTACGAACACTGCCTGCCGTTCAACGTCTCCCGCGCCTTCGACGAAGCGTCGGGGATCGACGACCCCGTGATTTGGACCGACAAGCGCGACCTTGAAATGTGGGCGGCGCTCCAGGGATAAGCTGGTCGGCTGAGGGGAATTGGGAACTTTGTTCCTGTTTAATTTACGGCCCGTTCGCGCTAGACCTCCGGCATGAGCGCGCCGAAGCCGAGCTTCCCAACCCCCGACCACGACCATGACCGTTGCAGCACGGATGCGATGGCGCATGCCGAGACGGTCTGCCTGACGCGGTCGCAGAACTTCACGCCGATGCGCCGCCACGTGTTGAAGACGCTGTTGACGAGCCACCGGCCGCTCGGTGCCTATGAGATCATCGATGCGCTCACCGAGCATGTGGCGCGACCGGCACCGATCACGGTCTATCGCGCGCTGGATTTCCTGATGGAAAACGGGCTCGTCCACCGGATCGAGAGCCGCAACGCTTTTCTCGCCTGTGCGCACGACCACGATGCCGGCGCGATGGTGGCGTTCTTGATTTGCGAGAAATGCAGTTCGGTCGGCGAGGTGCCGGCGAGCCGGGTCGCGCACGGCCTCAACGAGGCGGCGCGCGGCATCGGTTTTGCGCCGAAATTGTCGGTGGTTGAAATCACCGGACTTTGCGCGCATTGCCAAAAGGCTGCGTGACGCAGCTTCCTAGAAAAAACACGGCGATAAGCCGGACACGAGGCCCCATGTCCGATCAAGCACCACCCAGCCCGTCGTCCAGCCCGGCCGCCGGTCGCCCGCTGAATGCGGGCGCGATCGCGCTCATGCTGCTGCTGTGCCTGTCGTGGGGCTTCAACCAGATTGCCGTCAAACTCGTCCTGCCGGACATTCCGCCGTTCCTGCAAGGGATGCTGCGGTCTTGCGGGGCACTCGTCGTGATCCTTCTGATCGCGCAGTTTCGCGGCGTGAAGCTGTTTACGCGCGACGGGACGCTCAAAGCGGGGCTGATCTGCGGACTGATGTTCGGGATCGAATTCGTTCTGATCTATCGCGGGCTGCTGCTGACATCCGCATCGCGGGCGGTCGTCTTTCTCTACACCGCGCCGTTTTTCGTGGCCCTGGGCTCCTATCGGTTCCTCGGCGAGCGGCTGCGGCCGGGCCAATGGGGCGGTCTGGCATTATGTTTTGCCGGGGTCGCGCTGGCCATCGGCGTGCCGCAGGCGGACGTGGACGCCAATGTCTTGCTGGGCGATCTGATGATCGTCGGCGGCGGGGCGCTGTGGGCGGCAACCACTTTGATGGTGAAGACGACCCGTCTGATCCAGGCGCCCCCCGAAAAGGCATTGGGCTATCAGGTGGCGATGTCGATCCCGATCCTCGGCTTTGCCGCCTGGGCGGCCGGCGAGACCATCGCCCGGGTTCCGACGCCGCTGAGCCTCGCTTTGATGGCCTATCAGGCGTTTTGGGTGGTCGGATTGACGTTCATGTTATGGTTCACGC
>JANMAN010000607.1:0-3067 GCA_031359885.1 Tardiphaga sp.
CACCCTTAGATCGTTTGATGGTCGGCGCCGACGCAGCTTTTGTTGGGGGGGGGTGCGGGGGCAACTTATTCTTCCCCCTCTCCCCTGGTGGGATTGGGTGGGGGCGCGCGACGCTAGACGACGGGTGAGGGGACAACCTCAATGGTCAATCTCTCCCGCTCACTCGCTTCGCCACTTCGTGGCTCAGCACCCTCTCCCACGAGGGGAGCGGGAAGAGGGGCTCGCGGCCCACTCGGCGCCTGCGCCAGCAACCGCAGCCACAAATATTGCGCGACGTTGGTGTCCTGATATTCGTCCACCAGAATGTACTTGAAGCGATTTTGATATTGCTTGAGCACGTCGGGGTGCTCGCGGAACAGCCGAATGTTCTCCAGCAGCAGATCGCCGAAATCGGCGGCGTTGAGAGTCTTCAGCCGCTCCTGATAAGCCGTGTAGAGCTTGCCGCCCTTGCCGTTGCCGAAAACCGCCGCTTCGCCAGACGGCACTTGCGCGGGTGTCAGACCGCGATTCTTCCAGCCGTCGATCAGCCCGGCCAGCATCCGCGCAGGCCAACGCTTGTCGTCGATATTGTCGGCGGCGAGCAATTGCTTCAGCAGACGAATCTGGTCGTCGACGTCGAGCACGGTAAAGTTGGACTTCAACTGCACCAGTTCGGCGTGAACACGCAGGATGCGCCCGCCGATCGAATGGAACGTGCCGAGCCATGGCATGCCTTCGACGGTCTGGCCGAGCATGCCGGCCAGCCGATGCTTCATCTCGCGCGCGGCTTTGTTCGTAAAGGTGACCGAGAGGATTTCCTGCGGCCGCGCCCGCCCGGTCGAGAGAATGTGTGCGATGCGCGAGGTCAGCACGCGGGTCTTGCCGGTGCCGGCACCCGCCAAGACCAACACCGGCCCTTCGAGCGTTTCGACGGCGTCGCGCTGTTCCGGATTGAGGCCCATCAGATAGGGCGGAGCGGCCGCGGCGCGCGCACGCGCGGCGATACCACCGGCCGCGGGCTGGTGGTCGGGTAACGCGCGGGGGCTGACGTTGTGCGGTCCGGTCATTCGGGATGCGTTGCAATCTGGGTCTGCGAATCGCTGGCGACCACGATGACACCGTGGAGCCGCGATGGGGAGCCTTACTGGTCTGGATCGACTGGATATAGGCGCTACGGCGTCCGCTGCCCAGTGTGCGCGAGATGATCGACGACCAACTTGGAACTTTCGTTCCGCTATTCGCTATTTCCTGACGGGCATCTTCACGCTGCGCCCGATCGCATCGGACCTCTCCAATTTCTCCTGGGCCTCGGCAAATGCGTGGATACGCATCGCGATGTCGGACGGGAACGGCGCAACTTTTCGCTCGGTCATATCGACATGGAGCGTCATGTTTTCGGAAGTCGCCGACAGCCAGCCTTCCGTCGCATGGCGCAACTCCTTGAACGTGTGAATGCGCTTGTCGTCGGCGGCAACGATCAGGACCGAAACCTGCGCCGGATCACCCAGTTTGATCTCGCGGACATAGCGGACATGACATTCGGCCGTAAACGTCGAGCATTTACGCGCCCGCATATAATTGGGGCCGATGCCGAGTTGCAGCCACAGCTCATCGACCGCCCGATCGAACATCACATTGTAATAGGCCATGTTGAGGTGGCCGTTGTAGTCGATCCATTGCGGCTCGATCTGCATGATCGACGACAGAAACGGCGTCGATGCAAACGGCAGATCGGTGAGGCCGGCAACGGGGCTTGGGCTGGTCGTCGTCATGAAGCATCTTGTCCTTGATTGAAGCGTCTGTTCCCTTGACCGACTATACATCCTTTGTCACGGTCCGCCGCATTCAGGGGAGGACTGCGACTTGGGATTGATCAGCACCAATGTGCCCAGCCGGCCGCAGCCGCTTGCTCTCGCATCCGCCATTGAGTCGCTCGCCGCGCGCTTCGGCAACCGCTTGGTGACGTCGCAGGCCGTCCGCGATCAGCATGCGCATACGACGACGTGGCTCGCGCCGCAGCCGCCCGACGCCGTGGTGATGGCACAGGACACCGCGGATATTCAGGACGTGGTGCGGATTTGTGCGCCGCAAGGCGTGCCGATCATCGCATTCGGTACCGGCACGTCGCTGGAAGGCCAGGTCAACGCGCCGGCCGGTGGCGTCTGTATCGATTTGCGCGACATGAACAAGATTCTCGACGTTCACGCCGACGATCTCGATTGCGTGATCCAGCCGGGTGTCACGCGCAAGATGCTGAACGAACATCTGCGCGATCAGGGCGTGTTCTTCCCGATCGATCCCGGCGCGGATGCGTCGCTCGGCGGCATGGCGTCGACCCGCGCCTCCGGCACCAACGCTGTGCGCTACGGCACTATGCGCGACAACGTGCTGGCGTTGAAGGTCGTGCGCGGCGACGGCGAGATCATCACCACGGGCACCCGCGCAAAGAAATCCTCGGCCGGTTACGACCTGACGCATCTGTTCGTCGGCGCGGAGGGCACGCTCGGCATTATCAGCGAACTCACGATCAAGCTGCGCGGCATTCCCGAGACCATCGCCGCAGCGGCATGTTCGTTCGAGAGCGTGCAGGGGGCATGTCAGGCGACGATCCTCGCGATCCAGACCGGCATTCCGGTGGCGCGGATCGAACTCTTGAACGCGGCGCAGGTGAAAGCCTGCAATGCTTACTCCAAGCTCACTCTGCCCGAGACGCCTCTTTTATTGCTGGAGTTTCACGGCAGCGAAGTCGAGGTCGCCGAGCAGTCGAAGAACTTTCATGCGATCGCCGTCGATTGCGGCGGCGGCGAGTTTACCTGGACCACACGTCCCGAAGATCGCACGAAACTCTGGCAGGCCCGGCATGACGCCTATTGGGCGGTGAAGGCTCTGCGCCCCGGCGCGGGCGTCGTCGCGACCGATGTGTGCGTGCCGATCTCGCGCCTTGCGGATTGCGTGATGGAAACCGAAGACGATCTGCTGCGATTGCGGCTGCAATCGCCGATCGTCGGCCATGTCGGCGACGGCAATTTCCACTGCTCGCTGCTGTGTGACGTCGAGGATTCCGACGAAATGGCGCGCGGCGAGGACT
>JANMAN010000609.1:0-2094 GCA_031359885.1 Tardiphaga sp.
TTAAGCCAATGGCCGACACCTCATTCGACATCATCATCATCGGCTCGGGGCCGGGCGGCTATATCGCGGCGATCCGCGCGGCGCAGCTCGGCTTCAAAGTGGCGATCGTCGAGAAGCAACATTTCGGCGGCATCTGCCTGAACTGGGGCTGTATCCCGACGAAGGCGCTGCTGCGCACCGCCGAGATCTATCACTACATGCAACACGCCAAAGCCTACGGCCTGTCGGCGGACAACATCGCCTACGACACCAAGGCCGTGGTCGCGCGCTCGCGCGGCGTATCGAAGCGGCTCAACGAGGGCGTCGGCTTCCTGATGAAGAAGAACAAGATCACGGTGATCTGGGGCGATGCGACCATCGATGCGCCCGACAAACTGACGGTCAAAGCCTCGAAGGTCGATGCGCCGAAGGGCGCGCTCGGTGCTGGCGCCTATCAGGCCAAGCACATCATCCTCTCCACCGGCGCGCGGCCGCGTGCGCTGCCCGGTCTGGAGCCGGACAAGAAACTGGTCTGGACTTATTTCGAGGCGATGGTGCCGGATTCCATTCCGAAGTCGCTGCTGGTGGTGGGCTCCGGCGCGATCGGCATCGAATTCGCGTCGTTCTTCCGCACCATGGGGTCTGAGGTGACGGTGGTCGAAGTGCTGCCGCAAATTCTGCCGGTCGAGGATGCCGAGATCGCGATCTTTGCCCGCAAGGCGTTCGAGAAACAGGGCATTAAGATCAAGGCGAATACGAAAGTCACCAAGCTCGACAAGAAAGCCGACAGCGTCGTCTGCACGCTGGAAGCCGACGGAAAGACCGAGACCATCGAGGTCGAGCGCGTCATTTCGGCGGTCGGCGTCGTCGGCAATATCGAAGGCCTCGGGCTGGAGAAGCTCGGCGTCAAAACCGATCGCGGCTGCGTCGTGATCGACGGTTACGGCAAGACTAACATCCCCGGCATCTACGCGATCGGCGACGTCGCGGGGCCGCCGATGCTCGCACACAAGGCCGAGCACGAAGGCGTGGTCTGCGTCGAGGCGATCAAGGGCTTGCATCCGCACCCGATGGACAAGCTGCTCATCCCCGGCTGCACCTATTGCCAGCCGCAGGTTGCCTCGGTGGGCCTGACGGAAGCCAAAGCGAAGGAAGGCGATCGCGAGATCAGGGTCGGGCGTTTTCCGTTTGCCGGTAATGGCAAGGCGATCGCGCTCGGCGAGGATCAGGGCATGGTTAAAGTGATCTTCGACAAAAAGACCGGCCAGATGCTCGGCGCGCACATGGTCGGCGCGGAGGTCACCGAGCTGATTCAGGGTTACGTGGTTGCGATGAACCTCGAGACCACCGAGCAGGAGCTGATGCACACCATCTTCCCGCATCCGACGCTCTCGGAGATGATGAAGGAAGCCGTGCTCGACGCCTACGGCCAGGTGTTGAACGCCTGAGCCTAAAGAAACGCCGGCGTCCCGACCGGCCACGCGTCTGCGACAAATGTTGCGACCCGGCAACAGTTCCTGAACATTTAACCTTGGCCTTGGGCAGCCCTTGCATGCGCCGCTATTTGGCCACACGCCTCCGTGAAATCTGTCATCAGAGCAGGACGAATTAATCGTCCGCTTAAAATGCGATCCGGCCGAGTACGCCGGGTGTCGGGGCCGCAGGAACTTCGTTCATGGACGCCAAGGTCAGCATCAAGTCGCGTCTGCCGAGCCGCCACGTCACGGAAGGTCCGGAACGCGCGCCGCATCGCTCTTACCTCTATGCGATGGGCCTCACGACCCATCAAATCCATCAGCCGTTCGTCGGCGTCGCGTCGTGCTGGAACGAGGCCGCGCCGTGCAACATCTCGCTGATGCGCCAGGCCCAGGCCGTTAAAAAGGGCGTCGCCTCTGCCGGCGGCACGCCGCGTGAATTCTGCACGATCACCGTCACGGACGGCATCGCCATGGGCCATGACGGCATGCGCTCGTCGCTGCCGTCGCGCGAATGCATCGCCGATTCCGTCGAGCTGACGATGCGCGGTCACGCCTATGACGCACTGGTCGGCCTTGCCGGTTGCGACAAATCCCTGCCCGGCATGATGATGGCGATGGTGCGCCTCAATGTGCCGTC
>JANMAN010000674.1:0-5851 GCA_031359885.1 Tardiphaga sp.
TTAAGATGTCGCTGAACGCGTCGAGCCTGACGCCGGAAGGCGTTGTCAAACTGTCGATGGGCAAGAAGAAGCATGTGCTTTTGAAACCGCGATAAACGTCAAGTTCATCGTCCCCTCTCCCCTTGTGGGAGAGGGTGGACCGGACGAAGTCCGGGCCGGGTGAGGGGTCCTGTTCGAACGAGACGCCCAACCCCTCACCCGCCTTCGCTGCGCGAAGGCACCCTCTCCCACAAGGGGAGAGGGGACGCAGAACATCCGCGCTCCGCTTGAGATTGAGCGCATAGCCGCATTCGCGCAGCGCCATTGCTGCCGCACTGCGAAACAGGCTCCATGATCCCGAGCGCGTCCCACCGACGCGCCCCAAGAGTCCCGTCGCAATGGATCCCAAGACCTCCCGGCATGTCGCGCTCGGCGTCCTCGCCACGGGCTTTGCGCTGTCGGTGCTCGGCCGCGGGCTCGGCGAAAGTTTCACGGTCTTCCTCAAGCCGATCGCGCAATCCTTCGGTTGGGACCGCGCCGAAGTCGTGTCGCTTTATTCGCTGGCGGCGTTGTGCGGCGGCCTCGCCTCGCCCGTCATCGGCCGGCTGTTCGATCGCTCCGGACCGCGGCTCGTCTATTCGCTCGGCCTGGTGCTGCTCGGCGGCGCGTTTCTCGCAGCCTCTTATGCGACGCAGCTCTGGCAATTCCAGTTGACCATCGGCGTTGCGGTCGGGCTCGGCATCGCCTGCATCGGCAACGTCCCGAACACGATTCTGCTCGGCCGCTGGTTCGGCCCGCGACTGCCGACCGCAATGGCCATCGTCTATTCCGCGACCGGCGCGGGCGTCCTGCTAATGCTGCCGCTCGCGCAAATCCTGATCGACAAACTCGACTGGCGCGGCGCGTATTAGGCGATGGGCTGGACCGTGCTCGCGGTCCTCCTTCCTTTATCGTTGATGCCGTGGCGAATGTTCGGCGCTGGCTCCGCGCATCTGCCGCAACCCGCCGCCGCTGACATTGCCGACGCCGGTTGGACGCTCCGCAGCGCGATGCGTCACCACGCGTTCTGGGCGCTGTTCGGCACATTCTTTTTCACGGCGATCGGCATGTTCGCGCTGTCCGCGCAGGTCGTGGCTTATCTGATCGATGTCGGCTTTCCGCCGTTGCAGGCCGCGACCGCGTGGGGCTTTTCGGGCGTGGCGCTGTTCGTCGGCATGCTGACGATCTCCTGGCTCGACGGCGTCATCGGCCGCAGGCGTTCGGTGCTGTGCAGCTACGGCCTGTCGATCATCGGCATCGTGATGCTGTGGGCGCTGCAGTTCTATCCGAACGTCATCTTGCTGACCGGCTTCGTGGTCGCCTTCGGCAGCATGATCGGTTCGCGCGGGCCGCTGCTGAGCGCGACCGCGATGAAGCTCTTTCGCGGGCAGCATGTCGGCACGATCTACGGCAGCATCACGATCGGCAGCGGGCTCGGCTCGGCGTTCGGCTCATGGTTCGGCGGCGTGCTGCACGATTGGACGGGGAGCTACAATCCGATGATCGCCTTCGCGCTGGTCAGCGTAATCATCGGCATGATCCCGTTTCTCGTCGTGCCGGCATTAAGGAAATAGAATTGAAACGTCATTCCGGGGCGCAGTCGGCCCTTGCCGGATGCGAACCCGGAATCTCAGCAAGTTCAGCATACTCCGAATGCTAAGATTCCGGGTTCGCTCGCAGCTATCGCTGCTCTCGCCCCGGAATGACCTCGCGTTAATTATTTGAATTCGGAAATTCGACCTGGTTGTTCTGCTTGCCGGTGCCGAACTCGAAGATCTTGCGTAGCACGCCCGGCGCCATCGCCGAAATCGGATTGACGCGCATCTCCGGCTTCGACGGCGTTCCGACGACCTCGTAGGTCACGCCGATCAGGCCTTCATTGCTGCCGCCGCCGAGAAACAGCCCGACGATCGGAATCTGCCCGAACATGTTGTTGAGGCCGTACATCGGCACGAAGGTGCCGCTCATGCGCACCTGATTGGCCGGGTAGTCGATGCTACCCTCGATGGTCGCACCGACGCTCGGACCCTTGACCACGCCTTCGCGGATCGCAAGCTGGCCGTTCTGCCGGGTGAACTCCGCCCGCAACCGCGAAAATCCCAGCGTGCTCTGCTGACCGTTCGCGCCGCGCTGCGCCACGCTGTCGAGCGCGGCCTCGCCCTTGACCTGGAAATCGCGGACGTTGATGAGGCCCTCTTTGGGGCGGCCGTCGCTGGTCGGCGGATCCATCGCCAGCGCCAACTGCCCACCGATGACCTTGGCGTAGGTATCGGTGAACCGAAGCAACGAACCGGCGTCGTTGGTCTCGATATAGATCACGTCGCGGCCCTGCGCGCGGCCGCGCATGTCGCCAGTCAGCGGCGTATCGCGGCCGAGCTTGCCCGCCAGCGTGAAGGTGCGGATGTTTCCGTTGCGGCGCGACGCCTTGACGTCGAGCCCGCGCACCGCCTCGCCATTATAGCCAGCCACCGCGCCCAGTTTAACGTCGATGTCGAAGTCGGCGGTCTTGCCCTTGGTTTTGCTGTCAGGCTCCTTGCCAGACGTCGCGAATTTGATGAAGCCGCGACCGTCGAACACGTCGCCGCGCATGGTCACCTTCAAAGCGCCGTCGGACCCGCGGTCGACCTTGATCGTGGATTTGTCGCCTTCGGACGGCGAGTAGACCGGGAAGTTCGCGTTCAGCAGATCGCCGTTCTGATCGATCTCGACCGCCCCCTTGATCGAGACGCCGCCGCCATCGACCACGATGTCCTCGAACCGCGTCGATTGCGGTTTCTGCACCACGTTGAAGGCGGCCTTGCTCGATTTGCCGGCGGCCTTGGTCCAGCCCGGCAGCAGATTGTCGAGCTTGACGGCCGTCAGATCGGCTTCGATGCCGAGTTTCGTGTCGCGGTCCGGTGCGCCGATCTTGCCGACCAGCTTGATCGGGATCGCGCCGGTGACGAGCGGACCGAGATCGAAACCGAGCCGCGTCCGCGCCGCGTCGTCGAGGATCGCGGCCAGCCGCACGTCGGCGTCGCCCTCGTTCGGCTTGCGGTAATCCAGCGTCGCCGCCTGCCCGTTGATCTTGACGTCGCCGCGAACCTGGAAACCCGCATTGCTGGCGAGAACCTTGATCGTGTTGGCCTCGAGCTTCTGGTTCATCACGAGCTTATCGGCGGCGAAGCCATTGAGATCGGCGACGACCGTATAGACCGTGTCGGCTTTGGTGAGTTCGCGCTTGATCGGCAGACCGAGCGTCACCTGTGCGGTGACGTTGCCTTTGGTGGTGGCGGGATCGAGCAGATTGCCGGTGAACTCGCCGAGCCGGTCGGAGGCCAGAATCTCGGCGGCGGCCGGCACCGGCCCTTCGATGCGCATTCTGATTTTGGCGGGCGAGGGCTTCGGCACCATATCCGGCACTTCGAAAACCAGGTCCGAGATCGTCAGCTTGCGGCCGCTCGGCGTATCGACGCCGGCCTGCCCGATCGTCACCGTCGCGGTGCGACCGGTGACGCGCGCCCTCAAATCGGCGTCGCGGACCAGCGGCAGATCGTCGACCGGCCGCAGCGCCACGCCGTTGGCGGCGATGGTCACGCTTAAACCGTCATCGGGGATCGGCGGACCGCGCCGCGACAGATTTTTCACCGGCGAATTGATCGCGATGTCGATGCGTTGAAGCGAGCCGCGCTCGATGCGCTCCATCACCCATTCGCGGACCTCCGGCACGATCAGAACCGGCCACATCCGCTTGAGTGCCGAGGCCGACATCGGCGTGCCGGCAAAGCCCAACGTCAGGCGCGGCTCGTTGGCATAGTCCACGCTGGCGGTGCCGGCGACGCCGATTTCGCCGTTGCTGATATCGAATTGCGTCAGCATCACGCGCTGCGCCCGCGTGTCGAACCGCATCCCGATGGCGATGCGATTGAAGATCAACGGCTGCTCGTTGCCCGCACCGGCCAACAAGATCGTGCCGCCGCTGAAGCCCAGTCGCCAGTCGGGCGTGCGATCGTTCGGGGCCTCAAGGCTCGCCAACAACGTGATGCGGTTTTCGCCCGAGATGATCTTGAACGGCGCCAGCAGCACGCGGCGCGCCGAGTCCCATTCGACGTTGATCTCGGCAGCGTCGATGCCCATCGGATAATCCGGCGTATCGCTGTCGGTGATGTTGCCGGCACCGGATGTCAGCCGACCACGAAAGAACGTCGGGAGCCCGTCGCGACCGAGTTCGCCCTTGAGGTCGCCGGTCAGCGGCAGGTCGGCGCTGTAGGTCAGGTCTTTCAGCCGCAGCGCGCGCAGGATGTTCAGCGTCGATAGCTTCTTGGCGCTGATGTCGACCGAGCGCACGCCATTGGCCGGTGCGCCGACCAACACTTTGAGCGACCAGGCGTCGGGGCCCTCTTCGCCGACGCTCATCGCGACGCCGCCGGCGCTCGGACGGCGCAGGCTGAGCGTGATGTTGTCGAACGCGAATTTGTTGCCGAGCTGCTGGTCATCGATCACGAGGTGGCCGTTTTTCAGACCGATCTCGTTGAGATTCTGGCCGTCGAGGCCGGTCAGGCTGAGGCCGTCGAGCCAGTCGAGACCGGCGAGAAGCCCGCTCGCCTGGTCGGATGCGGCGGGCGGTGGCGTTGTCGAGGGGTTCGGCGAAGACGGCGACGTCTGCTGGAACGGCTGGCCGGGCGAACGCATCGCCGGATCGAACGGTCGCGGCGACGCCGTCCCGGTCGCGAGCGGTTTGGCATTGTCGCCGGTCGACACCGTAACGCGGCCATCCGGCGTGATGCGGACCGACAATTCGGCATCGACGAGATTGAGGCTTTCGGCGCGCAGCCGGCCCATCATCATCGCCATGCCGGACAGCCGCACTTCGGCCTTCGGCGCGGAGGCCACGATCACATGGTCGCGGTCGCGCACCACGATGTCGCGGATGCGGACCGCAACGCGAATCCGCCCGACGCGCTCGATCTGCGTGCCGCCGACCTCGACCGTATTGCCCTGCCCGATATTGTCCTCGATCGCGGACGCCAGCCACGGCGTCGCCATGTCGAGATTGATCGGCCCGGCCCCAAGCCGCACCCACATGCCGCCGAAGAAGACCCCGGCCAGCAACAAAAAAACGCCGACGCCGATCAGCGAGCGCCGGAGCCAGCGTTCGCGCCGCAGCCACCGCCACATGATGCTGAAGCGTTCGCCGATCCCCTGCCAGCCGCCGTCGCCGCGTGACAGCAATCGCCGGGCGCGCTTGACTGCTGCATCGTCGTGATCGTGATCGTGATCCCAGCCGGAATCGTCCCACTGCTGCGGGTTGCGATCAGAGGCCGGCGACGCGTGGGATGATTTCGACCTGGCCATTGCCTCTTGTTGCTGACGGTGAGCGGCGACAGAGCCGTCGAACGGGCGCGCGTCGGATCCGGACGGTCGCTCCCGTGTCGGCATCGCTGCCCGTCTCCGCTTGAAAGTGTGACACGCCCGTCGCCGCATGTGCACGGCGCATGATTTGCACGGCCGGCACGTCGAATCCTTGTAACCTTACCCCGAGACCGCTGTCTTTGCACGGAACGACACCGCGTTTGCCAGCAACAACGTGGCTCCGGTGCCATGATCCTAGAGAGCCGTCGAAAGCGACGAAAGGAAGGCGTATGTCCAAGATAACGCGCACGAAATCCACCACAACGACCCTAGCCAAGCCGGCGGCGAAGGTTGCGAAAAAAGCCGCCGCTCCGGCCAAAAAGACTGCGACCAAAACGCCCGCCGCTGCATCGAAGGCGGCCGCCGCGTTTCCGATCAACGAAGGCGACGTGGCGCCGGCCTTCACGCTGCCGCGTGATGGCGGCGGCCAGGTTTCGCTGTC
>JANMAN010000677.1:0-7392 GCA_031359885.1 Tardiphaga sp.
CGATGTTACGCCCGGCGATCTGTCGTCGTGCATCGAGGCGTCGTTGGGCGATAAGCCCCGGCTGCGTCAGATGGCCCGCGCCGCGCGCGACCATGTCCGCAAATATCATTTGCAGGAAGCGATGATCGACCACATCATCGACGAGACGCTCGCGCATCGAAACGCGGCGACGCCGGATAGGCGATGATCAAAGTCTTTTCATTACGACATCAAACCGGCTCGTCGTAGCCATGGGGATGCGATTCCTGCCATCGCCAGTGATCCGCGCACATCTCGGCAATCGACCGCCGCGCTTTCCATCCCAACAGCGTTTCGGCCTTTCCTGGATCGGCATAGCAGGCCGTCGCATCGCCGGCGCGACGCGGACCGACGACGGATGGAATGTCGCGCCCGCTCGCTGCCGCGAAGGCATGCACGATTTCGAAAACGCTGGTGCCGCGACCGGTGCCCACATTCAGCGTCAACAATTGCGGCTGCTGCATTTTGTTCAAAGCCGCCAAATGAGCGTCGGCAAGATCCACGACATGGATATAATCACGGATGCAGGTGCCATCCGCCGTAGGGTAATCGTCGCCCCAGATATTGAGATGCGGTCTGCGTCCGACCGCGGTCTGCGCGACATATGCCATCAGATTGTTCGGGATCCCGATCGGGCTTTCACCGATCTGCCCGCTTTCATGTGCGCCGACCGGATTGAAATAGCGCAGGATCGCCATCGACCAATCCGGCGACGCGGCATGATGGTCGCGGATGATGTCTTCGACCATCAATTTGCTGCGGCCATATGGATTGACCGGCGACAGCGGCTTTTCTTCATCGATCGGAAGCGATCGAGGTTCGCCGTAAACTGTCGCCGACGAACTGAAGATCAATTTTCGGACGTTCGCGGCCTGCATCGCTTTGAGAAGTTGCACCGTTCCGCCGACATTGTTGTCGTAATAGACCACCGGAATCTCGGCCGACTCTTTCACGGCCTTCAATCCTGCGAAGTGGATCACCGCTGAGACCTCATGCTCGCGCATCAGGTCTTCCAGCCGACGGTGGTCGCGGACATCGGCTTCGCAAAAAATCAGCGAACGGTTGCAGATCGCCTCGACCTGTTTCAGCGACGCAACGTTAGAGTTGCTGAGATTGTCGACAACGAGAACCTGATGTCCCGCCTGAAGAAGCTGAACGCATGTATGGGAGCCGATGTATCCGGCTCCTCCGGTTACCAAGATCATCGGGATTGCTCTCGCGCTGCGATGCGGTATAAGAGCTTGTTTTTAAACATTATTCCAGTCCTAAAACTGAGTCGTTCAAGCTCGGTTATTGCACCTAACATGGGTCAAGCGCCGAAGCCATGAAGATTGCAATCGCGATCGTGACGCTGTTTCCCGCCGGAGGGCTTCAGCGCGACTGCATGGCGGTGGCATTCGATCTGATGGCGCGCGGCCACGACGTGACGATATTTGCCGAGCGGCGCTCGGGAGAGATTCCACCGGACCTCACGGTCGAGCTATTGCCCAACCGCGCATGGAGCAATCATCGACGCGACGAAACGTTCGCAATGGCTGTCGTGGAGCGTTGTCGAGACAGGTTCGATCGACTGGTCGGCTTCGGCAAATTGATCGGCCTCGATATTCTTTATTGTGCCGACCCGTGCCTTGCGAAGCATCCCGCTCGCTGGCCTGTCAACTGGACCTCGCGCAGAAAAACCCAACTCAGGCTTGAGGCCGCAAGCTTCCGGCCTGGAGAGACAACGATCTGCCTGATGCTGAACGATAATCAGGCGCGCGATTTCCAAAACGCTTGGTCGACCGAGTCCGAACGCATCCGGATTTTGCCGCCGACGATCGATCGCGGCAGGCGTCGCCCCGAGCTGCGAACGGACGGCACACGCGAGCGCCTCCGCGCCGACCTCCGCGTCGCGCCATCGGATATGCTGTGGCTTTCGGTGGCGAACCAGCCGCGCCTGAAGGGGTTGGACCGGACGATCGATGCACTCGCGCAATTCAAGCATGCGCGCCTGATCGTCGCCGGAATTTCAGACATCTCTAAACAAGGAAAAATGGTTCTCGGATGGGCGCGCCAAAACGGTGTTGCCGATCGCATCCGGCTTTTGGGCATGCGTCGCGATATTCCGGAGTTGATGGCCGCAGCCGATTTGCTGATCCACCCCGCCCGCTACGACACGACAGGAACCGTCATCCTCGAGGGCCTGATCAACGGCCTTCCGGTTTTGACGACCGCCGATTGCGGCTACAAGACCCATGTGTTGGCAGCCGATGCGGGTCTCGTTCTCGCCGCGCCCTTCGACATTTCGGCGATGATCGCAGCGCTATCGTCCGCGGACGCGTCGGACACGCTAGCACGCTGGAGCGAGAACGGAATTGCCTACGGGGCCAGGGAAAATCTTTACGACGGCATTCGTACAGCCGCCGACGTCATCGAAAACCCGCTTCGCTGATCTGATTTGACGACGTCGATTTTGCAAACGCGTTAACTTGAGGCGGTTTCTGTCGCAAGGCGCGCTGCCTCCAGATGCGGCGCCAGGATCGCCAGCAAGGCGCGCCGCTTGTCGCGCATGATGTCGGGATCGCCCATTTGCCCGACCTCATGCAGCCAGTCACCGCACCATTGAAACGGACCGTCATACGTCGCGATGCCCTCGCGATACGGCTCGAACCTCGATGGCGCTTGCGCCAGTTTGGTCAGGTCCAATTTGCTGTAGATCGGCCCCCAATTGCCGCCCCCGGTATCCAATCCGAGAAACCAAACCTGGCCAAAATCGAGAGGCAGATCGCGCACCGCTGCGAACCGCATCATCGTGAAGCCGGCCCATAGAAACCAGCGGCCGGTCGGCGGCTCGGTATAGCGGACATAGCCGTAGACATCCTGCGTCTTGAGCATCGCGAACGGATCGTCGGGCGCGGTCGGAAACAGATCGTGGTCGAGCAGGCCGAAGGCGTCGGGTTTTGCGGGTCGAATGACGTTGTGCCAGATCCAATTCAGCACGATGCCGTGCGAGCGGCTGCTTTTCATCCACGGGTTCTGCGGCGCGCGCAGATAGGGTACGCCGTGCTTCGCCGCGACCTCCGCGATCTCGTCAGCGCGATCATCGTCCGGCGAATTGTCGACCACGATATACAGCGCGTCGGGCACGAAATGACGCATGAGGATCGCTTGCAAGTCGATCGCTTGCGGATCCTGATAGGCGACCGTCAACAACACATTGCGGCCGGCGATCATCCGGACCACCGAGGCGAGATCGCCACGCATCGCGGGCTGCCGACGATAGCGCCGGTCGATCCATCGATAGCGCGTGGTCTTGATCGCTTGCGACAGCGGCCGCAGCCGCTTCCAATCGGACCATGTGTGGTCGGATAATTTTTTCGGCAACCGCGCGGCCTCGCTCGTCAAATGCGTCAGCGCCGGTATGGAGCGCGGACTTCTGCGACTTATAGAATTGACATGCGTCGGGATGCAAAACCCTTCGCGACAGTCCTCTTGGCATTCGCCGCCCCCAGTCGAGCAAGGAGCAGGATCAACGATGCGCGGGATGGACCAGACAACGTCGGTGGATTGCGCATCAAATCGCGGACGGCAGCGCGCGCAAGCTTATGCTCGCTCGAACTGAGCGTCGCAAGCTGGGACGTGACCGCCGCAAGGTCTGGTTCTTTCGATTTTGTAGCGTCGCTGGCGAGGTCAAGAAAACGAAATAACCTCGAGCTATCCCGTTCGAAATCACCAGCATGAGACGCGTGCCAGTCGGGTGGAGCCGAAAGGTTGGCCGCAGGATCGTCGCGGCCGCTACGGCGTTCGATCGCAGCAAGCTTGGCAAGGCGGCTGGAATACATCTGACGCAGCGCCCGGGTCTGCGTGACGCTGCCGCCATGCACCCGATACAGGATCAAGTCTTCCGGCAGGATCGCGACCTCGCCGATTTCGGAAAGCCGCAGCCAGAGATCATAATCCTCCGCGGCCTCGAACGCTGCGCGATACCCGCCGACTGCTCGCGCGACTTCGGTGCGGACCATGACGGTCGAGTGGATGAACGGATTCTTCTCTATGAGCGTTTCGCGTAAACGCCGATGCTCGGGACGCCTAGGTTTTCCGCTTGGGTTATCGTCTTCGCCGATGGTCTGGGCCCAGCCGCCGAGCAGCACGACGTTCGGCTGCGACCGCATGACGTCGCATTGTCGCGACAGCCGGTCAGGCAACGCGATATCGTCGGCATCGAGCCGCGCTATGAGCGGCGCACGCGATCGTTCGAGACCGTAATTGAGCGCCGCGACCAGTCCTTGCCGCTGCTGCGACAGCACAATGAGGCGAGGATCGCGACGACGAACCTCATCGAGGATCGTCGCCGTCGTATCGACGGACCCGTCATCGATCACGATAAGTTCGAAATTAGACAACGTTTGCGCCAGCACGCTATCGATGGCCTGGCGCAACCAGCGTTCGCCGTCACGGACGGGCATGATCACGGTGACTTGCGGTAATTTATCGGGCGACACTGTCATTTTCGCTAATTCGTTGATCGACCGGACGACGCCACGCGTCGCCGGGGTTCAATGTTCCGCCATTGATGATGCCGGCCTGCTCTGCTATCGACTGACCGATCATTTAGCATGTCGCGACATTCATTTTTTGCATGATTTTTTAAAGATCCGACCTCGATTTCCGGTTGCGTGGCGGTGGAAAATGCTTTGGACCTGACTTCCGACAGACAGAACCGGCCGGACGACCCTTGGCTATGGATGGACGTCTCGACGAGCTTTCGGGCGCGTTCCGGTCAGATGAACGGCACATTGCGGGTCGAGCACAGTATCGCTGCCGCGCTATCCAAGACGATGACGACGCAACTTCAATTTTGCCGCTATGACCCGCTCCGTCAGAACTACGTGCCGGTTGCTCACGCGCCCGATTTCGGCAGCAAGCCCGTCGGCGCGACGCCGAAACACGCGCGCGCAACGATGCCATCCTCGATCAAGCCGCTCGGCAAACGTCTCGAGCGCACGATCCGCAACGCGGTGCGAAGCGCCGCCGCGCCCGTGATGCGCAAGATGTCGGACAATAAGGGGCTGCCGTTGCTCGGTGGGGCTGGTGGAACCGAGGTGTTGCTTCTGGCCGGCGAAAATTGGTCGCGCGTCGATTACAAGTCGGTCGCGCGTATGCGCCGGGAACGCGGAACCAAGGTCGCCGCAATGTGCCAGGACTTCATTCCGGTCGTCGCGCCGCAGTTTTTCGCCGACGGTCAGTTCGTTGCGCAGTTCGACGCCTATGCGCAATTTCTGATTCATGAATGCGATCTGATCTTGTCGATCTCTGAATCGACGAGCGCCGACGTGACAGCTTACGCCCGGCGCCATGGCGGCCTGCGCGGCGCGATCGAGATCGTGCCGCTGGGCGCCGATTTGATCGTTCCTCAGACGACGCGGCCGCCGGCGCTGACCGATGCGCAGGCGAACCGCTTCGTGATCAGCGTTTCGACGATTCAATCGCGCAAGAATTTCGATCTGTTGTATCGTTTGTGGCGCAGGCTGACCGAGCAGGGCACCAATGATCTGCCGACGCTGGTGATCGTCGGCCAGCCCGGCTTTGGCAGTGCCGACCTGTTGTGGCAGATTGCGCATGATCCGGTCGTCGCGTCGTCGATCGTGCATCTGCCGCATGCCGGCGACGACGAACTGGCGTGGCTTTATCGGAACTGCGCGTTCACGATGTATCCGTCGTTCTATGAGGGCTGGGGACTGCCAGTGTCGGAAAGCCTGGCCTATGGCAAATATTGTCTCGCGTCGGACACGTCGTCGTTGCCGGAAGCCGGCGCGGGCCTGGCCGGACATCTCGATCCGCTCGATTTCGTCGCCTGGCGCGACGCGGTGCTCGCACTGATCCGTTCACCCGAGCTATTGGAGGCTCATGAAACCAAGATCCGCGACACCTATCGCCCGACGACTTGGGCACAATCCGCAAGTCGGCTGCGCGAGGTGCTAGGCAACCTCTCGGCGGCGCCGGCTGCCGTTATCAAGAGATAGACGTCAATGGTCTTCGCTGTCGCCCAAACATCGCGTGCCAAGCAACGTCTCGAGCAGGCGGGCGCGTGGCTACGGCATCATCGGGCTGCCCAGAAGACGTACATCCTGGCCATGTGCCTCGTGTATGTGATGCACAATATCTGGCTCGCCCGCACCGTGCTGTGGTTCATCGTCTTGCCGATCGTGCTGATCTCCGCCGCGTCGTATCGGAATCTTTTACCGATCGTGAAGTCGAGCGTGTTCATCGCCTCGGCGCTCTTTTTAGCGATGATCATCGGCACCTCGGTGCTCGGCGGTGAAACGCCGGGGCCGTTGTTGTTCAAGAATCTCCGCTACGTCGTCGCGGTCTTGGCGTTTCTGGTCATCACTGCGTATGTCGTCAATGACGACAATGATTTTCTACGGCAGCTGTTTCTGTTTCTAGCACCGCTGGCCGCGCTCACCGCCATTCGAGACGTTGCATTCGGCACGGAGTCGCTGGACACGCTGCTCTCGGTGCGGTTGCAGGGCGTGAAAGGTTTCTCGATCTACTACAATTCGAATGTCATCGGGATGATGTTCGCGATGCCCTGCGTCGGCGCCGTCGCGGTGATGGCGTCACGCACGTTGAAGCGCTGGCAATACGCAATGTTGTCGGTTTCGGTGCTGATCCTGCTGGGCGCGATCGTGTTGACCGGCAGCCGTGGCTGTCTGGTCGCAGCGGCGGCTGGTATCGGGGTTTCGATATTGTTGTCGACGAGCTGGCGATTGTCGGCGGCGCTCGCGGCCATTTTGTTGGTCGTGGCCGGCGTCACGCTGATGACGCCTCTGGCCGGCGAACTTCTGCAACGTCGCGATAGCCTGCGGCTGTCGCTCTGGCCGGTCTATCTCGAGATGGCGATGCTCAAGCCATGGCTCGGCTATGGGCTGGCCTACGACACCCAACGCACGTTGCCCGACGGCAATATCGTCATGAACGGCCACAATATTTTTATTTGTGCGCTGGTGCGTGGAGGCGTGTTCAGCGCATTGGCGCTGGCCGGCGTGGTGCTGGGGTCTCTGGTCAATGCGGTGCGGTCGCGAAAGCGCTCCGGCGAATTTTTGCCGTTGACGCTTCTCGCAACCTGCCTGGCTGCAACTGCGGTCGATTACGAGATCATTCCGACCGATCTGTCGTATCATTACATTCTGTTTTGGCTGCCCGTCGGCCTTTGTCTCGGTGTCGGTCTCCGCGACATCAGGCGCACGCCGTCACGAATGACTCAGAACGTAAATCCCGCCGATCACTGACCGTCGCGCAGATGCCAGATCGTCGCCCGCGCATTGTGGCCGGGCAGATCGTAAATTTTGCCAGGCACATAACGGGTCTGCTCGCCCAACGCGTCGAGCATAC
>JANMAN010000697.1:0-1544 GCA_031359885.1 Tardiphaga sp.
CCTAACTGGGCTGCGCTGATAGCGCTTGCGGTCTTTGTCCTGCTTGCGGTGCTTCCAATGCTCACCAGCAGCAAATTCCTGCTCGACTTCGTCATCCGCTGTGCAGCCTATGGGCTGTTTGCAACCTCGCTCAACCTTCTGGTCGGCTACACCGGCCTGACTTCGTTTGGCCATGGCATGTTCTTTGGCCTCGGCGCCTACAGCTTCGGGTTGATGATGCAGAAGACCGGCGTTCCCGTCCCGGTGGCTTTCGTTGCCGCGCTGGCAATTACGTTTGTCGTCGCCCTCGTCATTGGCGCCATTTGCGTGCGGCTGAAGGAGATCTATTTCGCTTTCGTTACGCTTGCATTCCAGATGCTGATTCACTCGACCATCCTGTCATGGGTGTCGCTGACCGGCGGCGATCAGGGATTGCGCGGCGGCATTCCGCGGCCGCCGTTCTTGGGCATCGATCTATCGAACCATTTGCATCTCTACGTGGTCAGCTGTGCGCTGCTGGTGATCGGACTGTTCCTGATGCATCAGATCGCGCAGTCGCCGTTCGGCTACACGCTGCGCATGATCCGCGACAACGCCACGCGGGCGAGCTTCATCGGTATCGACGTCTGGCGCGCCAAGTTGACGGTCTTTGTGCTCGCGGCGCTGTTCGCCTCGACCGGCGGCATCATCATGGCGCTGTTCGTCTCGGGAGCCTATCCGGAATTTTCCTACTGGACCATTTCTGGAGAGGGCATCTTCATCAACATGCTCGGCGGCGTGACCACATTCCTGGGGCCGATGGTCGGCACCGCGCTGTTCCTGATCCTCAACGATACCGTCACCCGTGTGACCGATTATCACGGCATCGTGCTCGGCATCGTGATCCTGTTCTTCGCGATCGGCCTGCGCAAGGGCCTGATGGATTTCGCGGTCGAATGGTACGTGCAGCGCCGCGAACGTTCCGGGGAGCGCGGCTAGCCATGCTCAGGATTCTCGGGCTTTCAAAATCGTTTGGTGGCGTCAAGGCGACCGACAATGTGACGCTCGATTTCGCTGACGGCTCGCTGACAGCCGTCATCGGTCCCAACGGTGCGGGCAAGAGCACGTTCTTCAACCTGATCACCGGCGCGCTGAAGCCGGATGCCGGTCAGATCCTGCTCAATGGCGTCGATCTCGCCGGACACTCGCCGCCCGACATCGTGCGTCACGGCATCGGACGCGCTTTCCAGGTCGCCAGCATTTTCCCCTCGCTCACGGTGCAGGAGACGATGCTGGCCGCGGTCGGCGCCGACCAGCGCCGGGCCAGCGTGTTGCATCGACGATTTCCGCTGGCTGAAACCCGTGATCGGGCCGAGCACGTGATGGAATTGCTGGGGCTCGCCGGCAAGCGCAACCGGACCGCGGCGACGCTGTCGCATGGTGACCAGAAGCTGCTCGATATTGCGCTGGCTTTGGTGCTCGATCCCAAGGTGCTGTTGCTCGACGAGCCCACCGCCGGGATGGGCACCGAGGAGCGCTGGCGCATGATCGACAAGGTCAGGGAGCTCTGGGAGACCCAGAAGATC
>JANMAN010000789.1:0-1828 GCA_031359885.1 Tardiphaga sp.
CCGCGACGGCACGCTCGCGATCTGGATGTGGCCGATCTCCGGCATCATCGCGCGCAGCCGCATCGCCACATCGCCGTGAATGATCTGGCAGTGATAGATGTCAAATTGCAGTTTGAGATTTGGAATGGTCAGCTCCTTCACGAGCCGGTGCGCGACATCGACATTGTTGAGGAAGAACCCCGGCACGTTGCGTGGATTGATCGGTTCGATCACCACATCGATGCCATGAGGCGCGAATTGCTCCGCAGCCCATGTCACCGATTTGCGATAGGCCGCCTGCGCTTCGACATCGGCGCTGTCGGCAATCCCGGCCATCAGATGAAGACGCTTGACGCCGGTGGCCGCCGCATAGGGCAGCGCGGTGGCGACGCTTTTCTTCAGATCGTCGAACCGATCCGGCAGCGATGCAAAGCCCTTTTCGCCGGCGTCCCAATCGCCCGGCGGCAAATTGAAAAGCGCCTGCGTGAGGTTGTTGCGCTTCAACCGTTCGCCGATGTCGCCCGGCGCATGATCGTAAGGAAACAAAAACTCGACCGCCGTGAAGCCGGCCTTCGCCGCCGCATCGAAGCGATCGAGAAACGCATGCTCGGTGAACATCATCGATAGATTGGCGGCGAAACGCGGCATCGATTATTTTTCCTATTCGGCCTTCGTCATTGCGGCTCGCAATGACAGCGCCTTACTTATCGCCCGGCAATGTCGTGCCGGTCACTCTCGCATACATCCGGGCCACCGACGCGTCGTCGTCGCGACCCATGCCGGATGCCGACGTCATTAGAAACATCTGCAACGCGGCGGCGGACACCGGCACCGGGAATTTCAACGTCCGCGCCATGTCCTGAACGATGCCGAGGTCTTTCACGAAAATATCCACCGCGCTGCGCGGCGCGTAATCGCCGTCGAGCACATGCGGCACGCGGTTTTCAAACATCCAGGAATTGCCCGCGGACGCGGTGATCACCTCGTAGACTTTGCGGATGTCGAGGCCCTGCTTCGCCGCGAACGCGATCGCCTCCGAGGCGGCAGCGATGTGCACGCCGGCGAGGAGTTGATTGATCATCTTGAACGCCGCACCCTGCCCGGCTTCGTCGCCGAGTTCATAAAGTTTCGCCGCCATCGCGTCGAGCGCGGGTTTGGCTTTGGCGAATGCGGCTTTGCTGCCGGACGCGAGAATGGTGAGTTCGCCTTCCGCCGCGCGCTGCGCGCCGCCGGAAATCGGTGCGTCGAGATAATGTCTTCCGGTGGCTTCGAGCTGCTTGGCGAGGCGGCGTGCGATGTCCGGGTCCATCGTCGCGGACGAGATAAACACGGCATCCTTGGCCAAGGTATGCGCGACGCCGTTGTCGCCGAACAAAATCGCTTCGGTCTGCGCGGCGTTGACGACGACGCTGACGACGATGTCGGCATTTTTCGCGGCCTCGGACGGTGTCAACGCGCCCTGCCCGCCCTCTTTGACGAAGCGCGCGACGGCATCCGCCGAAACGTCGCAGCCGGTCACGCGCATCCCCGCGCGGTGCAGCGATTGCGCCATGCCGAAGCCCATCGAGCCGAGCCCGATCACGGCGACGCGCGTCTGCGAAGATGCCATCAGCGTTTCCTTTTGTTCTTTAGCTTTTTTAACAAAGTCACTTCTGTTGGATTTCCGTGTCCCGGTCGCGATGCAGCACAAGCCTGCGCAATGCAAAGCATTGTCGTAGCGCAGTGCTGCGTCGCAGAACCGGGACCGTATCGAAGGCAGCATCTGGTACGGTCCCGGCTCTGCGATGGGGGATGATAGGCGTTGCCGAAAATGGCGCCACGCGTCCGGGGCCAAGGTTTAATATTTAAA
>JANMAN010000004.1:0-1575 GCA_031359885.1 Tardiphaga sp.
ACACGACGGCGGCGTGGCCGTTTCTCATCAGCCGGCGGACGATGTTTGCGCCCATCCGGCCGAGGCCGATCATTCCGAGTTGCATGGGTGAATGTCCTAGGTCAGGGCCGATGTGATCGCTGCATCCAACGCCTTCAACCCGGAATGCAAATCCCCTGCGATATGAATCCGGATCGCGCGCCGCCCGCGCTCGGTGAGCACGCCGAAATCGCCGCGTGCCTGCGCTGCAATGATCGTGCCGAAGGACGCTTTTTGACCGGGCACATCGAGATCGTCGGCGGTGTCGGCTGTGATCTGGATAAAGACGCCCGAGTCGTGTCCGCCTTTGTAGGCTTGCCCCGTCGAGTGAAGAAAGCGCGGACCGAACTCCGAACAAGTCGCCACGTGCTTGGCGTCGCGGATCGCCATTCGCATGGATTGCAGCTTGGCGATGTTGGTTTTGTTGTGCTCGATGTAGCCGAGCAGCGCGACGTAATCGCCGGCGATTACGCGCGACAATTGCGCCTTCAGCCAGGACGTTAATGTCGTCGCCGCGCCGGCCGCCTTCAAAGCGGTTGCGTTCGCCTCGTCGGTATAAATGCCGATATAACCGTCGGTCACGACAGGCTTCTCCTGCGGCAGCGAGCCTTCTTTTTCGAAGGCAGCGATCAGGTCGCGCGTCTTGATCTTGGCGGCTTCGACGTCCGGTTGATTGAACGGATCGATGCCGAGTACGGAGCCTGCAATCGCCGTCGCGATCTCGAAGCGAAAGAACTCTTGCCCGAGGTGATACGGCGACGTCACGGCAATGCGGATGACGGGGTGGCCGGCTTTCTCGAGCGCAGCGAGCTTGTTGTCGTGTTGGGCATCATCGTCGCCGTCGACTTTGAGATCAATGAACACTCGGTCGTTGCCATAGACAGACGGCGCGCCCAGCGGCTCGTTGTCGATCGGGATCAGTCCCTTGCCGTTCTTGCCGGTTGATTCCGCGATCAACTGCTCGGCCCACGCGCCGAAATCGGCGATGCTTTTCGAGGCGAAGATCGTCACCTTGTCATGGCCGGCAAGACCTGCATGGCCCATAGCCAGACCGAGTTGAACGCCAGGATTTTCGGACGGCGGCACGTCCGGCCCGCAGGAGCGCATCATCTGGCCGGCCAGATTTAGCAGTTTCGTGACATCGACGCCTGCCGCGGCCGCCGGCACCATGCCGAACGGCGACAGCACCGAATAGCGTCCACCGATGCTGGGATCGCCGTGGAAAATGCGTGCGAAGCCTTGTTGCTTGGCGACCTTTTCCAGCGACGATCCGGGATCCGTGACGGCTACGAAATGCCCACCGACTTTTTGCGTGCCGACTGCGGCGCTGACGCGGGCGTAGAAATAATCCTTCATTACGTTCGGCTCGGTGGTGCCGCCGGATTTGCTGGACACGATCAACAATGATTTTTTTAAATTGATGCGCTCGGCCATCGCGCGCACCTGCGCAGGATCGGTCGAGTCCAAAACGTGCAGCTTCGGAAATCCTGCGATCTGCTTAAACGTCGTCGCGAGCACTTCCGGCCCGAGACTCGATCCGCCCATGCCGAGCACGAC
>JANMAN010000009.1:0-7136 GCA_031359885.1 Tardiphaga sp.
CAGGCGGAAATCTCCTATTATCGCAAGCAGGCCGGATCAGACGCGATCTGCTTTCTGGACGTCTCCGACGAAAAAGTCGTGCTGCCGAACGACGTCACCCGCCAGCAGGTCATGCAGCGCTTTCACGTTCGCGCCAAAGACGGATCGCTGACATCCGGTGCCGCCGCTTTCGTGGGGCTGTGGGGCCTGCTGCCGAAATGGCGCTGGGCGTCCCGCGTCGGCAAATCTCCGGTGATCCTGCCGATCTTGGAATTCGGCTATCGGCTGTTTCTGCCGGTTCGCCCGACGCTGTCGCAACTCTTTGCGCGGATCCGACCCGCGAAGTGACGCCAGACGTCCCATATGGCCGCGCTTATTGTTTGCGCAGCCCGGCAGAAAAATAAGCAGGCTTTCGCGTCGTTTGGTGCAGCTTCGGGCGTCTCGGCCGCCAACAGCTTTTGACTCGCCATCGTCAGCGACGGATACTTTCGCTCGCGCGCCGTGATCGCGCGCGTCGCCTGCGAGACCAATGAAACCAGCCTCGTTCAAATACATCGCAGCGTCGTCGCTCGCCCATGCGCTCGCGGCGAAGGCGGATCATGGCGAGGACGCGAAATTTCTGGCCGGCGGTCAAAGCCTGTTGCCCGCGATGAATTTCCGCCTCGCACGGCCGGCGGTGCTGATCGATCTCAATCCGCTCGGCGATCTCGCTTACATCGAAGACGACGGCCACGACGTCCGCATCGGCGCGCTGACGCGCTATCGCGATCTGGAAAGCGACGCGGCGTGTCTCAAGCACTATCCGCTGTTCGCCGATGCGCTACCTGTCATCGCACATCCGCAAATCCGCAATCGCGGCACGATCGGCGGAAATCTGTCGCATGCGGACCCGGCCTCGGAGATGCCCGCATTGGCTGTCGCGATGCAGGCGCGATTCCGGATCAGGTCCGCAAGCGGCGAGCGCGAGGTCGCGGCGGCCGAGTTTTTTCAAGGCTTGCTGACGACCGATCTTCGCGACGACGAGATGCTGGTCGAGATCGTGTTCCCCGCGCCGCCCGCCCGCAGCGGCAGCGCCTTCCTGGAGATTTCGCGCCGACGCGGCGACTTCGCGATCGCCGGCGTCGCTGCGATCCTCAAGCTGGACGATAACGACATCTGCATCGCCGCGCGGCTGGCGCTCTGCGGCGTCGGCGAAACGCCGGTCGATGGCAGCGACGCCGCAAGCGTGCTGATCGGACACGCCGTCACAGCCGACGCGATCAACGCCGTCGTCGCGAATGTGCGCGCTGCCATCGCACCGGCCGGCACGGTCCAAACCAGCGCGGACTACCAGCGCCATATCGCCGGCATCCTCACCGAGCGCGTTCTCGCCGCAGCGCATCAGCGAGTCCGCGATGCCGCCTGAACGCCACGACATCGAGCTGCGCGTCAACGGTACGACCTATCGCCGCAGCGTCGAGGCGCGCCTGCTGTTGAGCGATTTTATCCGCCACGATCTGCTGCTGGCCGGCATGCATGTCGGCTGCGAACACGGCGTGTGCGGCGCGTGTACGGTGTTGCTCGACGGCATCCCTGTGCGCTCTTGCCTGATGTTCGCGGTGCAATCCAACGCGCACGACATCACCACGGTCGAAGGCCTCGCGACGCCGGACGGCGCGCTGCATCCCGTGCAGCAGGCGATGCACGAGCATCACGGCCTGCAATGCGGCTATTGCACGCCGGGCGTCCTGATGACGATGACAGCTTATCTGCAGGACAATCCGTCGCCGTCCGAGGACGAGGTGCGCGACGCGCTGTCGGGCAACCTCTGTCGCTGCACCGGCTATCAGAATATCGTCGATGCGATGATGGCGGCCGCCGCGACGATGCGCGAGGACGCGCCATGACGACGCAGTTTTTCGGCGCGCCGGTCAAGCGCAACGAGGATCGCCGGTTGCTGACCGGGCAGGCGCTGTTCGTCGACGATGTCGAATTGCCGGGCATGCTGCATGTCGCGTTTTTGCGCAGCCAGGTCGCGCATGCGCGCATCAAAAGTATCGACGTCGCCAAGGCGCGCGCGCGGCCGGGCGTTGTCGCCGTCTACACGGCGGACGATCTCGGCGCGTATTGGCAGCCCGGGCCGTTATTGGTGCCGCCGCCGCCGATCGCCGGCATCGTGTTCCATCAACGCACGCAGGTGCCGCTCGCCAAAGACAAGGTGCGCCATGTCGGTGAACCGCTCGCGGTCGTGGTCGCGGAAAGCCGGTATCTCGCGGAAGACGCGTTGGAGGACATCGACGTCGATCTGGAGATGCTGCCTGTCGTCGTCGATATCGAGGCGGCGCTCGATGCATCGTCCATTTGCGTTCACGACGATCTCGCGTCGAACGTTTCTGCGCATGTGCGCCAAACTAAAGGCGGCGACATCCGCCGCGCTGTCGCGAACGCGCATACCATCATCAAGCGGCGCTTTCGTTACGAGCACGGCATCTCGTCGCCGATCGAAACGCGGGGCGTGGTCGCCAATTGGGAGCCGCGCGCCGCCCAGATGACGATCTGGGATACGACGCAGGCGCCTGTGTTCGTCCGCAACGGCCTTGCCGCGATGCTCGGGCTTGGCGAACGCCAGGTGCGCGTCATCGTGCCCTTCGTCGGCGGCGGGTTCGGCCCGAAGATCATGATGTTCTATCCCGAAGAAGTCGTGCTGCCCTGGATATCCATGCGGCTCAACCGCCCGGTGAAATGGATCGAGGACAGGCTCGAACATTTCTTCGCGACGACGCATGAACGCGGCCAGATTCACGACGCGGAGATGGCGCTCGATGCCGACGGCCGGATTCTTGGGATCAAGGATGTGTTCTTGCACGACGCCGGCGCCTACGACCCTTATGGACTGACGGTGCCGATCAACAGCCAATGCACGCTGCTCGGGCCTTATGTGGTGCCGGCTTACGACAGCACGTTTACTGCAGTGTTCACCAATTTGCCGATCGTGACGCCCTATCGCGGCGCGGGCCGCCAGCACGGCGTCTTCGTGATGGAACGGCTGCTCGATCTCGCCGCGCACGAACTGGCGATCGACCCCGCTGATATCCGCCGCCGCAATCTCATTCCCGCCGATGCGTTTCCTTACAATAACGAAATCATCTATCAGGATTTTCAGCCGCTCTCTTACGACAGCGGCAATTACGAGCCCGTGCTCGACATGGCGCTCGACGCTATCGGCTATGCGGCGTTTGCCGACGAACAGAAACGCGCGCGCGACAGTGGCAAACATCTCGGCATCGGCGTCGCCTGCTATGTCGAGGGCACCGGTATCGGCCCCTATGAGGGCGCGCGGGTCCAGATTCAGGCCAACGGTAAAGTCAGCGTCGCCACGGGCATCGGCACGCAGGGGCAGGGCCACTTCACCAGCTTCGCGCAGATCGTGGCCGATCAACTCGGCGTCGACGTCACCGATGTCGATATCGTCACCGGCGATACCGATCGCTTTTATTGGGGCGCGGGCACCTTCGCGAGTCGCGGCGCTGTTGTCGCCGGCAACGCGATCCACGCGGCGTCGCTGGCCGTTCGGCACAAGGCGCTCAAGCTTGCGAGCGATGCGTTCGAATGTGCCGAGGACGATCTGGTTCTCGCCGATGGACGAATCTCGATCGTCGGCATCCCGGAAAAGTTTATCCGGCTCGGTGATTTGGCCCAACGCGCTAATCCGATGCGCGGCGCGGTCAAACCTGGCACCGAGCCCGGCCTCGAATCGACGCAGTATTTCGGCCCGCCCGGCGGCGCGACCGCGAACGGCGTCCACGCGATGATCGTCGAGATGGACGCCGAGACCTTCGATCTGAAAATCCTGAAATACGTCGTGGTGCATGATTGCGGCACGGTCATCAATCCGATGATCCTCGCCGGTCAGATTCACGGCGGCGTCGCGCAGGGCATCGGCAACGCGTTCTTCGAGAAGCTCTCGTTCGACGATCAGGGCCAATTGTTGAATGCGTCGCTGGCGGATTATCTGCTGCCGACCGTGCTCGACGTGCCGCGCATGGAATTGTCGCACACGGTCACGCCGTCGCCACTGAATCGATTGGGCATCAAGGGCGCGGGCGAAGCCGGTGCGATTCCGGTCGGACCGCTATTCGCACAAGCGATCGAAAGCGCGCTGGGACTGAAAGAAAAACGCGTCGAGCTGCTGGAGATTCCGCTCAGCCCGAGCCGCCTTTTCGATCTTATGCAGGTGCGCGCATGAGACGGGCGGAGGTGTTTCGGCTGGCGATGGCGCATCCGGGCGATCTGTCGGAACTTCAACAGTTGATCGTCAGCGGCAGCGTGCGCGCGGAGACGATCACCGCGATCATCGGCAAGACCGAGGGCAATGGCGGCGTCAACGATTTCACGCGGGGCTATTTCACGCAGACGCTGATGGCGCTGCTGGCGACACATCTCGGCCGCCCGGCCGAACATCTGATCGCGGAAATCCCCTGCGTACTGTCGGGCGGCTGCGAGGGCGTGATGAGCCCGCATTACAGCGTGTTCTGCATCCGCGACGATGGCGATGCGCCTTTCAACGATGCAGCGCTCGCGATCGGCACCGCGTTCAGTCCGCCCGTGGCGGCGTGGGATGTCGGGCGGCGCGCGCATGTCGAGAGCGTCGCCGCGGCGGTGCGCGCAGCGATCGAGGCCGCGGGCATCGACGATCCCGCCGACGTGCATTTCGTGCAGGTCAAATGCCCGTGCGTGACGGTATCGCGCGCGCAGGCCGCGGTGGCGGCAGGCCGTCCGCCGCTCACCGGCGATCCGAACCGATCGATGGCTTTCGCGCGCGCGGCCGGCGCGTTCGGCGTCGCACTGGCCTTGGGCGACATGGATACATTCGACGACGCGGCCTTGCTCGCGGATTTCGAAATCCAGTCGCCGCGCGCCAGTATTTCCTCGGGCGTCGAGGTCGCGTGCAACGAGGTGATCGTGCTCGGCAACAGCCGCCATTGGAGCGGGCCTCTGCGAGTCGCGCATCGGCCGATGCGCGACGCGCTCGACATCGGCGCGGTCGTGGATGTGCTCGCCGATCTCGGCATCGAAGCCGCGCCGCAGGTGAGCTTAGACGATGTCGATAAGATCAAATCCGTGCTGGTGAAATGCGAGCCGGACCGCCGCGGGCGCGTGCGCGGCCATCGCCACACCATGTTGGACGATACCGACATCAACGCGCAGCGCCATGTTCGCGGCGCGGTCGCGGGGCTTGTCGCCGGCGTCGTCGGCGATACCAGGATTTTCGTTTCCGGCGGCGCGGAGCATCAGGGCCCGGACGGCGGCGGCTTGATTGCGGTGATCGCCGCGCGCAACGATGGTGTCGCGTGATGCGGATCGTCATCGTCGGCGCCGGCGTGGCGGGTTGCGTGATGGCGCGGCGGCTGGCGACGCTCGAAGGCGTCGAGGTGACCTGCCTGGAGCGCGTCGCGCGCGACGATCATTCGGAAGCCGGTACCGGCCTCAATGTCGGGCCCAACGCCGTGAAGGCGCTGGCGGCGATCGATCCCAATTTGGCCGATGCGATCACGCGCGCCAGCTTTCCATGGCAGCATTGGCGGATATCGCTAACCGACGGCCGGGTGCTGTTCGATCTGCCGATGTCGGATGTGGCGGATCGTCCGGGCTGGCGGATCCGCTGGTCGGAACTCTATCGCGTGTTGCGCGACAAGGCCGAGGGGCTGATCACCTATGACTGCGAAATCGCCGACATCCGGCGCGCCGGCAACAAGACGTCGGTGTCGTGGACGCAAGGCGGGCGATCGCACACGCTCGACGACATCGATCTGCTGATCGCCGGCGACGGCCGCTATTCGCGCGTGCGGCGGGCGTTGTCGGGCGAACCAAACGTGCGCCATGTCGGCGTGTCGATCTTCCGGCTGCTGGTGCCGGATACGTCGAACGGATTGATCGTCGATTACGAGCAGTGGTTCAACGGCCCGAACCGCCTGCTATCGTTCCGCGTGCCGCCGGGGCATATCTATGTCGCCGGCACGTTTCCGATTCCGGCCGATCAGCCGATCGCCGACGATCTGAAAACCGCGAGCGTCCTGCGCGCCGCGTATGAGCCGGCCGATAAACTTGCGAGCGCGCAGGCGCGCTGGCTGATCGATACGATCTGCGCCAATGTCGGCGACACCCATTGGGCGCGGATGCAGGAGCACGACGTGCTCTATACGGAGCCCGATTGCGATGTGCTGTATCTCGGCGATGCCGCGCACGGCATGGTGCCGACCCTCGGGCAGGGCGCGACGCAGGCGATCGAGGATGCCGCCAACGCGGCGTTCATCATCGACACCAATATCCGCGCCGGACGATCCGACGTGCGGCATTGGCTGAACCAGATCATGGCCGCACGCGAGGCGCGGATGCGCTTCGTGATGGACTTCTCGCTAGACGCCACCGATACGATGCTCGAAGGCGCGGACCCCGTCGCGGGGACGCTGCACAAGACCGAAGCGGCCTTTCAGCAGAACTTAAAAAAGCTCTATCATGATGTCGGCCTGCCAGCCGATCGTTCATCACACAAGGAGACGTCGTCATGACGGCCACTGAAAAACTCCCGCTCGCGACCGTGCATGGATTGTATCACGTGGCGATCAAGACGGCGGACCTCGCGGCGACGCAGACGTTTTGGACCGACGTGATCGGCCTGCGCGAAATCCCGCGCCCGAATTTCGGCTATCCCGGCGCGTGGCTCGGCTGTCCGCAGCCCGGCGGCCTCGGCATCATCCATGTCTATGCCGGTGGTCCGGCGCTCGGGCCCGAGGGCAAGTCCCCGGCCGGCACGGCGGCGATCGACCACATCTCGCTGTCCTGTTCTGGGTATCGGTCTTACGTGTCGCGTTTCAAGGCGGCCGGGCTCGACTGGCGCGAGTTCATCGTGCCGGGGTCGTCGCTGTGGCAATTGTTCGTCTACGATCCGAGCGGCGTGCAACTCGAACTGACGTTCGAATCCGGCATCGAGGGCGAGGAATTGCCCGACGTGACGCCCGGCCGCGTCTACGCCGCCGGCAAGAGTTTCTTCGATCCGGCGACTTATCCGAAGCTCGGCTAGGATACGCCCCGCGTCGCTCCCACGGCACGATACTTGCTCCGAATTCGGAAACCTCGTCGGCCGCGCGTGCAACTTTGGCGCTGCGGCCGTCATCCCG
>JANMAN010000039.1:0-2981 GCA_031359885.1 Tardiphaga sp.
CTCCCTTGTCGCGCGCGAGGCATAATGCCTTGTCGCGGAATATGCGCGCGGTGGATTCGATGCACCGCGCCGCAATCAGCGCGCGGTTTCGCCGCCATCGTCGTGTCGATCGACAGGCTTTTCGTTGTAGATCGAGACGAACGGAATCTGACGCAATTCCCTTGATGGTCGTCCAATCCGCGCGTCGTAGCTTTCAGCCAGCGCCAGCAGGCGTTTTGTGGTGAAGGGGTCGGCGTTGTCGGCAATCGCGCGAACGCGACGGGATTGCTCTTTGAAATATGCGTCGTTCATGGTGCACCAAAATCAATAAGTCCAATGCGCGCAAACATACTACGGCGCGTTTGCGACGTCGCCCCAGAGTTTTGGTATGGTTAAGCGCGCGCTTGAACGCATTGACGAAGAATGCGAGCGTGTTTGCCAAAGCGAGGAATGACAATGAAAGCTGCTTTCATCGAACGGCACGGCGGACCGGAGGTTCTGAAATTCGGCGAGATGCCGGATCCCGTGGCCGGATCCGGCGAGGTCGTGGTCGATATTGTCGCCGCCAGCGTCAATGGCGCGGACTGGAAGGTACGTGAAGGCAAATCGGGCCAGCTTTCCCGTTTCCCTTACATTCTCGGGCGGGATTTCTCCGGTGTCGTTGCCGCCATCGGGGATGGTGTCAAAGACCTGCGTGTCGGCGACGAGGTTTTTGGCGTCTGCGACGTTGGCCAGGAGGGCGCTTATGCCGAGAAGATCGCGATCAAGGCAGCTATCGTCGCCAAAAAGACCGATGGCCTGTCACATGTCGATGCCGCAGCACTTGCGCTGGCCGGGTTGACGGCGATTTGCACCGTCGAAGACACGCTAAAACTGAAGGCCGGCGAGACTATCCTGATCCAGGGCGGCGCGGGTGGTGTCGCGGGCTTTGCCATCCAATTGGCAAAGCATCTCGGTGCGCGCGTGATCACGACCGCAAGCGCGTCGAACCACGACTATCTGCGCACCATCGGCGCCGATGAGATCATCGATTACAATGCGGTGGATTTTACCAGCGTCGTGAGAAACTGCGACGCCGTCTTCGATACCGTCGGCGGCGATGTCGCGCAGCGATCGTTTGCGGTGCTGAAGCCGGGCGGCCGGGCGGCCTTTATCGCCTCAGGCCCGCAGGCGCCAAAGCCGGATCGTGGGGATGTCGTGGCGCTGCGGCCGAGCGTCGGGCGCGATCGGCCGCATCTCGAACGCATCGTGGAACTGGTTGCGGCAGGCGCGGTCCGTCCGCCGGAAGTGACACTTTATCAGCTCAGCGACGCCGTCGCCGCGCACCGCCTCAGCGAATCCCGCCACTTTCGCGGCAAGCTGGTTTTCGCGGTGCGTTAAGCGGGACGCGCTTCGTCTCTCCGGTTTGTTTTAGGCGTTGATCCGCCGTGTGCGTAGCCAATTGACTGTTTACTTCCGGTCGCTTGTATCCTATAAGATACACATCCTATAAGATACAAAATGTACGAAGTCCAAAAAACGGAGGAGTTCGACGATTGGCTCAAAGGTTTGAGAGACAAACGCGCGGTTGCCAGGATCGTTTCCAGGATTGAACGTCTCGGCATGGGCAACCCGGGTGACGTAATGCCCGTCGGAGACGGCATTAGCGAGATGCGGCTGACCTATGGTCCTGGCTATCGCGTGTATTTCAAACAAACCGGCCTAACGATCGTTTTGATCTTGTGCGGTGGCGATAAGTCGACCCAAGACAAGGATATCAAACGTGCCAAGGAAATAGCAACGCAACTCTGAAAGGAACGAAAATGGCAAAAATTTCAAAGTTCGATGCGGCCGACTATCTCACAACCCCTGCCGCTATTGCAGCCTATCTGACTGAAGCATTCGAGACCAACGATCCTGCCTATATCTACACTGCGCTCGACACGATCGCCCGTGCAAAAGGAATGAGCGACGTCGCGAAGGCTACAGGTCTGTCTCGCGAAAGCCTCTACAAAACCTTCAAGGAAACGGCGAAACCGGAATTCGAAACTGTACGAAAGGTTATGGGATCCTTTGGCGTTAAATTGGTTGCCGAACCAATCGAAGAGAAAAGCAAAGTCGCTTAAAGTCACGGACCAACACGGCGCCTTTGCAACCGAGCGAATGCGGCACCATCCCTCGCACCGCGAGTGCTATGATCCTCTGATAACCCAGCCCCCCAATGTCCGAACTGGATCGCCGCACCGGCAAGCGATAGGCTTGGTCAACCGATCTAAAAAGGCCGCCAGAGAGCGGGATCGGATCTGGGAAACGGAAACGCAAGGGGTCGATCATGAAGATGCGTCCGACAGGCGTGATACCGCCGATGACAACGCCGTTCCGCAAGGACGGCGAGATTGATTTCAAGCAGGTCGCCCCGCAGGTCGATTGGCTGATCGGCGCCGGCAGCCACGGCATGGCGGCGGGCGGCTCGACCGGTGAGGGGCATACGCTCGACCACGAGGAATACCGCGATCTGATGGCCGCGACGGTGGAAGCCGCCAAGGGCCGCGCGCCTGTCATCGCCGGCATCATCGTCGACTCGACGCGGGATGCGATCCGCCGCGGCAGACTGGTGCGCGACATGGACGTCGCCGCATTGCAGGTGACGCCGGTGCATTATCTGTTCAAGCCGGATGAGCAGGCGATGGTCGATCACTTCCGCCGCATGGCGGATGAAACCGGCATGCCCATCATCATCTACAACGTGGTGCCGTGGTCGTATCTGTCGCCCGCGTTGCTGACGCGGATCATGAATGAAGTGCCGCTGGTGATCGGCGTCAAGCAGAGCGCCGGCGACTTGAAACTGTTCGCCGATCTCATGATGATGGCGCCGGACAGACTGATCTACAGCGCGGTCGACGCGCTGATGTATCCGTCCTATGCGCTCGGCGCGCACGGCTCGATCGCGGCGATCCTCTCCGCCGCGCCGCATGCGTCGGTGGAATTGTGGGACGCGGTGAAGGCCGGCGATCACGTCCGCG
>JANMAN010000049.1:0-2179 GCA_031359885.1 Tardiphaga sp.
GACTTTTTTAAGAACGTCGGTTGGATCACGATGCCGATCCTGTTGGCCCTTCTCGCGATCGATATCGTGATTTTTCGGCGTGCTCTGCTGCCGTTGCGCAATGCTTTGGAGATCGCGCGTCGCATCGGGCCGGCGCGAACCGATGTGAGGTTGCCTCTGGCGGAAATTCCAAGCGAGGTGCGTCCGCTGGTGTTCGCCGTCAATCAGGCCTTCGAAAGATTAGACGAGGGCTTTCGCGTTCAGCGGGAGTTTACGGCGGACGCGGCTCACGAGCTTCGCACGCCTCTCAGTATTCTCAGAGGTCGAGTCGACACGATGGAGGGTCGTGGAATCGCACAAGCCCTTCATCAAGATATCGAAGCCATGGGACGTGTCGTCGGACAATTGCTCGATATCGCGGAACTGGATGCCTCGAAGACCGATCCCGATGAATCGGCGGATCTGCGCGAGGTGTGCGTCGACGTGGTGAAGTTCATCGCACCGTTGGCATTGGGGCAAGGCAAGGACATTGCCCTTTTTGGTACGACAGATCCCGTCTGGATACGCGGCAACTCGGAAATGCTGTATCGCGCGATCCGAAACCTGACTGAAAATGCAATCAAGCACACGCCCGTTGGAACGACGGTCGAGATCGTCGTCGCGCCAGACGGTTCAGTCAGGATATCGGACCAAGGGCCGGGCATTCCGCAGGAGGAGCGCGATCTGATCTTTCAGCGCTTCTGGCGGCGAGACCGCAGTCAGGCTGGAAGCTCCGGGCTCGGGCTCTCAATCGTGCAACGGATCGTGGAACTGCACGGCGCTGTCATCGTGGTTCGAGACAGCCCGTCAGGTGGCGCCGAGTTTTTAATGCGGCTTACAGTGCTGACTCCAGAAGATCAGTCCGGCAGCCGGCTGTGAAAAGCTTATGCTGATGCCGCCAGCCGATGCTTCTGAAAACCTTTTCGGAATTAGGCCTGCCGTTCCCGCACCCTTCCCACACTCAGACCGCGACTATCTGCAATACGATGTTACGCATCGCTCCGATTTCATAATATCCTGTCATCAAACGAGCGTTACCAGCGATCGCGCCTGTTCAGGCTCAGGACACTCTTCAAAGAAAGGCCTCACGAAAAAAAGCTGGGACAAAGAAAAGGCCGGGATCGCTCCCGGCCTTTCGTCTTGTGATGCGTTGGTGGTTCAGTTTGCCGAAGCGCGTTTCGGCGGCGACGCAGGCCACGACTTGATCAGCGTGTCGTAGTCGACGGTTTCGCCCTTCGGCTTTTCATTGGCGAGCTTGCGTTGCGGCGCGATGTTGCCGTCTTTGGCAGACTTCGCGTACCAATATTCCGCCGTCTCCTTCTTGTTCAACTTCGGGCCGCAATCGCCCTGCACCTTCGAACGCTCGAGCCGCTCGAGCACCGAGTCCTGCGCCGCTGCCAGCGAGTCCATCGCCGCTTGCGCGGTCTTGGCGCCGGACGACGCATCGCCGATGTTCTGCCACCACAACTGCGCCAGCTTCGGATAGTCCGGGATGTTGTTGCCGGTCGGCGACCACTGCACGCGGGCGGGCGAGCGATAGAACTCGACCAGACCGCCGAGCTTCGGCGCACGCTCCGTCATCGACTTGTCCCAGATATCGCTCTCGCGGATGAAGGTCAGGCCGACATGGCTCTTCTTCAGCGACACCGTCTTGGAGGTGATGAACTGGAGATACAGCCACGCAGCCTTGCGACGATCCGGCGGCGTCGACTTGAGCAGCGTGCCCGAGCCCACATCCTGATAGCCGAGCTTCATGCCTTCCTTCCAATACGAGCCGTGCGGCGACGGAGCCATGCGCCACTTCGGCGTGCCGTCCGCATTCATCACCGGCAGGCCGGGCTTGATCATGTCGGCGGTGAAGGCGGTGTACCAGAACATCTGCTGGGCGATATTGCCCTGCGCCGGCACCGGTCCCGATTCCGAGAAGGTCATGCCCTGTGCCTGCGGCGGCGCATACTTCTTCATCCAATCGAGATATTTCACGATCGAATAGACCGCCGCCGGACCGTTGGTATCGCCACCCCGCTCGATCGACGAGCCGACCGGGCGGCAGCCTTCCCTGCGAACGCCCCATTCGTCGACCGGCAATCCGTTCGGTAGGCCCTTGTCGCCGTTGCCAGCCATCGACAGCCACGCATCGGTAACGCGCCAGCCGAGCGAC
>JANMAN010000055.1:0-3909 GCA_031359885.1 Tardiphaga sp.
TGGCCGCGCGCCTACGCGCAGCTCCCGGATGTGATGCCGGTCGATCAGTGGGTCAAAGAGGATTGATCGGATCACCGTGTCGCAAGAGCGACGCCGCTCATGCGATCGGGCTCGCGCGATCCTGCGACCGGCGCGACGCGCATCAGACCTTTAGGTTTTCCGCGGAGGTCTTGCCGCGATTTGCGACTTCCTCGAATTCAACCGTCTGGCCTTCGTTCAGAGACGACAGACCGGCTTTTTCGACCGCCGAGATATGGACGAAGACATCCTTGCCGCCGTTATTGGGCTGGATGAAACCGTAGCCCTTGGTCGCGTTGAACCACTTTACAGTACCTTTAGCCATCACGTCGTCTCCGCAATTGAAATCGATCGCAAATCGTCGGTCCCGGAAACCCGGCTCTCCGACGATGGCACGATATGCGTTTTTGGTCGCGCGTCATAGCCCAAAGGATTTGCGGCCGGACGACGCGGTATGCCAGACGATCAAGCTTCGTCGGCATCGCGTTTGCGAATGAGATCTTTAGCCAGATCCGACAGCGCCGGACGCGGCAGCGCATTGAACGGTAGCGGCCGTGTCACGTCGATGGCGGCAAGCCCGAGCCGTGCCGTGAGCAGGCCGTTGAGAATGCCTTCGCCGAGACGCGCCGAGAGTTTTGCTGCAACGCCATGCCCGACCATTTGCTGGATCAGGCTGTCGCCTGCGGCCATGCCGCCGGTGAGCGCGAGATGACCGATGGCGTGCCGCATCAACTGCATCGTGCCAAGCGCGCCGGGCCGGCCGCCATAGAGCAACGCCAATTGTCGCACCAGCCGGAGTGCCGCTGCCGCCACGAACAATACGTCGATCAAAGCACGAGGGCTGATTGCCGTGACGATCGAGACGCGTTGAGCGGCAACCGACACCAGCCGCCGCGCTTCCTGATCGAGCGGCGTCATCAATTCGCGCTCGGCCAGGCGGATCATGTCCGCGCCGTCGATGATGTCGTCCGAATGACTTTGCAACGCAGCCCGCGCGCGCGCCAGTTGCGGATTTTTGTGTGCGAGCGCCGTGAGGTCGCGGACGATGGCGCGGCTCTCTGCGCGGTCGTCAGTCAATAAGGCGGCCGTCGCACGCAGATGCATCTTTTCGATCGTGGCCAGCCGCGACAACGCCAAGACTTCGCGGCCGATGATAACGACCAGCGCGACGCTGGCCAGTGCCGCAAAGGCCGAGCCGATCCAACCGAGCGTCTCGCTGCGCGCAAACAGGTCTTCGACGAGATGCGAGACGCCGAGGCCGGTGCCCATCAGCACGAGGCCAGCGGTGGCCGCGCCGAACAGGCGGCCCCAGCGGAAGCCTTTGCGTTGGATCACCAAGGGTTCGTCGATCATGACGGGAAAGGACACGGGATCGGCTTCCGGCATGATCCGGACCGCGCCGCGCGCGAGCTTGCCGCTTGCGTCATCGCCGTCCATGACGATGACATTGGGATCGTCGAGCTTGAAGGTCGCGGGCCGGCGCGGGGTGCGATCGGTCATTGCAGCCTGTCTCCGATCAGAAACTGAAGCGCGCGGTCGAGGCGAATATGCGGCAGGGCCGGTCCCTCGGCATCGGAGGCGGTGAGCAGCGGCGGTCGGAAACGCAGAAAGCGATAATCCGTCGCGTCGGAGGGTTCGTTCGACAGCCCGCGAAACGCATCGCCGCCGTCGAACAGATGATCGACATCGGCGGGCAGGTCGCCGGGGAAGGTCGCGACTTCGGTCTCGCCGTCCAACGTCTCGCCGCCGGCCATCTCTCCTTTGGCCGGTGTCCCCAATATCGAAGGCAGCCGGTCACGGCCGCGCTGCACTTGCGCCTCCCGCGTGGCGCGGACAGCGGCGAGTGCCACGACATCGACTTGCGCGCCGGCAAAGGTCGCGCTCGTCGCGGCGCGGTCGACCATCCGCCGCAGGATCGCTTCGAGCCGGTCGTGGCTGGAATGATGCAGGTGATCGGCCTTAGTGGCAGCGAAGAGTATACGATCGATCCGGGGACGAAACAGCGTGCTCCACAACGTGCTGCGGCCGATCCTGAAACAATCGAGGATCTGCGAGAGGGCAGCTTCGAGATCGCGCAGCGCTTCGGGGCCGGCGTTGAAAGCGGCAAGCGCGTCGACCAATACGATCTGCCGATCGAGCCGTGAGAAATGATCGCGAAAGAACGGCCGCACCACGATGTCTTTGTAGGCCTCGAAGCGCCGCTGCATCATCGCCCATTGCGAGCCGGCGGGAGCAAACCCGTCCGACGCCACATCGAGCGGCGCAAACGTTAGCGCCGGCGTGTTGGCGAGGCTGCCCGGCATCAGGAAACGGCCGGGCGGCAGCAAGCTCATCGAGAAGCGATCGTCCCGGCAGGCGCGCAGATAGTCCGTGTAGAGCCTCGCCGCTTTCAACGTCGATTGCTCGTCTTGCGGCGCGGTCGGCTGCATCGTCGCAAGGTGCACATGCCAGTCCGCCGCCAGTCGCGCGCGGGGATCGCGCCGCGAGAGAGCGACGCTTTCCGCCGACCATTGCTCGTAGCTTTTCGACAGCAACGGCAGATCGAGCAGCCACTCGCCGGGATAATCGACAATGTCCAGCGTCAGCGTGCGCTCCGCGCCGTTCTGCCGCTGATAGTCGATGACGAGGCGCAACTCGCTGATATCGGTCGTCGAGTTCGGCCACAGCCGATCTGCGACGAGCGTCCGCAGATGATCCTCGTAGGCGAAGCGAGGAACGGCGTCGTCGGGCTGCGGTGCCAAGCGCGCGCGCGCGATACGCCCTGTCGCCAGCGATTCGAAAATCGGAAACCGTCCGCCGCGCGTGAGGCTATGCACCAGTGCCGTGATGAACACCGTTTTGCCGGCGCGCGACAGACCCGTCACGCCGAGCCTGACCGTCGGATTGAACAGATTGTCGCTGTAATCCAGCAAGGCCCGCGCCGACAGCCGCGCTTCCTCGATCAGGTCGGTGAAACTGGAGGTCATGATATGCGGGTGATGTCCTGATCCGGAGACGGTTGATGACAGAAAGTTGGCGATTGCGACGTCGAAATCAAGCACGCGCATGATTGACCATGGTCAAGCCACGATTTGCCGCTCAGAATGTTGTCACGCAGCGCCGAATATCCGGCGCGGGACATGCGGACGGCGCGATGACGGTTTTTCGACTGAAGCAATTGACCTCGACCTCGTTTAACGCGGCCGCTGGCGCGATCCGGTGGAATTACGACCGTGCGGAACTTATCGCGGACGGCATCGTCCACGCGCTCGGGCTCGTTTGGGGGCTCGTCGCGGCCACGACATTGATCGTGCTGACTGGCATTTTCGCGACGGCGTCCGAATTCGTGTCGGTGTCTGTCTATGCCGCCGGATTGGTCGGGATGTTGGGCCTGTCGGCCGCCTATAATCTGTGGCCGGTGTCGCCGCGCAAATGGATGCTGCGACGCTTCGATCATTCCGCGATCTATATCCTTATCGCTGCGACCTACACGCCGATCTTTTCGGCGATGAAGGACAACACGCTGGCGATCGCACTGCTGGTCGGAGTTTGGTGCGTCGCCATCGCCGGCGTCGTCATCAAGCTGCGTTTCCCCGGCAGATACGATCGGCTCGCGGTCGGGCTTTATCTCGCGCTCGGCTGGAGCGGGATGATCGCCTACGACGCCGTGATCAACACGTTGCCGCCGATGACGCTGTGGTTCATCGGTGCCGGCGGTGTGCTCTACACGTTCGGCGTGATCTTCCATGCATGGCAAAGGTTACGTTTCCAGAATGCAATCTGGCACGGCTTTGTGTTGCTCGGCGCGGCATGCCATTACACGGCGGTGCTCGATCTTGTGTTGAGCACCTGAGCGACAACAAACATCGGGGGATTCATGCAGGTCAGCGGCAAAGTCGTCGTCGTCACCGG
>JANMAN010000095.1:0-4289 GCA_031359885.1 Tardiphaga sp.
CGACGATGATGCCGAGCGCGAGTGGAAGTCCAACGTTGGGGCCTTCGCTGAACAGCGCCTCGATAAGCCCGCCACTGCCAGCGCGGGTGGTGGCGTAGCCCTGCGGCGCAGCTTGGCGGTTTGCATAATACGCCTGCTGCGCAAACATCGGCGTCGATCCCACGCTGAGAACGGACGCGCTCGCGAGACATAGAAGAGAGAAATTTTTCAACATCGACGTACTCTGCACTTGGTTTCGTCATGGCTAAGAAACCATGACACCAGCGCAGTCTTGGTAAACGACAAGGCCGTTTGGATTCACCATGTGCGAATTCGCGGGGATCACCTTCGAACAGCGTTTATTTTGACTCAACATCCATGGTTAACGGCCGATGTCCTGGAACGGTGAAACGAGACGTTAAAGACATCGCGGTATGAAGGGACCGCAATCGGGGGAAAACAATGGCTGTCCAACGCAAACGGTTTCGGGTCGAAGAGATGACGCATGGGCAGATCAGTCTGCCGGAGGTCGTCGATCCGACGACCGTGCAAGACGACTACGTCGCCGAATTGCGTGCGATGCGCGACGTGATGGCAAGCCCGCAAACCACCGGCGCCGATGCCCTCACGGCGATCCGCAGCGCCGAGGCGCTTGCGATGCTGGACAGCTACCGTGCCCAGATCGAACAGTGCGAAAAGCTGAAGGTCGAACTCGATCTCATTCACGATGCGATCGGCCGCACCAAGAACGAGATCGCAGCCCTTCACGGCAAAAGTTTCAGCGGCGGCGACTCGGCCGACGTGAACGGCGAACTCGGCGCGATCGTCGGCGGCACCGAGGAAGCGACGCAACGTATTCTGGAAGCCGCCGAGAGCATCGACAACGCAGCCGGCGCAATCTCCGGGCTCAATTCGCCGGATCAGCAGCGCGCGCTGTGCTCGGACATTCAGGACGGCGTGGTGTCGATCTTCGAGGCCTGCAATTTCCAGGATCTCACCGGCCAGCGCATCCGCAAGGTTATGTCGACGATGGCGCTGATCGAAAGCCACATCAACGTCATGATGGACATCTGGGGCGGCGTCGATGCGATCAAGGCGCATGCGCCGCCGCGGGTCGACGAGCGCGAGGGCGATGCACGCCTTCTCAACGGACCGAAGATGGACGGCGATGTCGGTCACGTCTCGCAGGACGATATCGACGCGCTGTTCGACTAAGCGCGCGCGCGTCGGACGTCGAGACCGAGCAGACACGCCAACACCAAGGCAGCGGCGAGCGCGCCGCTCGCCAGCACGGCTTGATCGCTGAACTGCCCGATCGCGAAGGCCACCAGAAACGGGGCCGTCGCCTGAACGAACAGCGCCGGCCGTGCGATGCGGCCGATCACCCGGCCATAGCCGATCGGCCCGAACATGGTCAGCGGCAGCGCGCCGCGCGCGATCGTCATTACGCCGTTGGCGGCGCCGAACGCGATCGCGAACAACGCGGCCACGATTACCGACATCCCCGACAGCGCCAGCGACACCAGCGCGACCATCACAAGCGCCGCAGCGGTGCGCGCGATCCACAACGGATGGGTGCGGCCGGCGAACAAGAAGTCGATCAGCCGCGCCGCGACTTGCGCCGGTCCGAACAATGCGCCGATCGCGACGACCGTGGCCGGCGCGATGCCGCCGCGCGTCAGCATCGCCAGCAGGTTCGACGTCACGCCGGACAGGATGAACGCATAGACTGCGAAGGCGGCGGCCAGCAGCAGGAACGGCCGCCCGGTCGGCGGCAGTAACGCTGTTTGGCTTGGCATCGCGCTATCGGGCAAAGACGACGGCGGCGGCACGGCAGCCACGGTTCGCGGCAACGCGAAGCCGTGCAGGGGCGCGACGACGAACGCCATCACCGCGGCGAAGACCCAATAGGTCCCGCGCCAGCCGACATGCTCGAGCAACAGATGCGTCGCCGGCCAGCCGACCGTCGATGCGAAGCCGCCTGCAAAGGTGACGAAGGTGATCTGCCGTCGCGCGGTCGCGCCGAAAATGCGCGTCAGCGTCGCGAACGCCGGATCGTACAAGGTCGATGCCATCGCCGCGCCGATCAGCAGCCAACATGCGAAGTAAGCCGGCGTCGCATCCGCGAGCGGCAGCAGCGCCAACCCGGCGGCACCCGCGAGCGCGCCTAACGCCATCACGCGATGGCCGCCGAGCCGATCGACCAGTCCGCCCGTGGTCGGCGACAGCAGTCCGGACGTCACCAGTGCCAGCGAGAAGCCGGCCATGCCGGTCGCCAGCGACCAGCCATGCGCCGCCGCGACATGCGGCATCGTCAGCACCGGCGGATAGATCAGGATGCCCCAACACAAAATCTGTGTGACGGACAACACCGGCACCGCGCGCTGCGGGCCTGCGAAAGTGCGGCTGATGGCTGAAGGCATGATCGATCGTAGGATGGGTTGAGCGCTTGCGAAACCCATCGCGCGTCATGATGGGTTTCGCAAGGAGCGCGAAGACCCAACTTTGCTCAGTTCGTCCTACGTCGTCACATCACGCCCGAGGTGCGCAACGCACATAGACCATGTTGCCGTAGCGGACGCCGGCATCCTTTTCGACAAATCGCGTGACCATGACGCGGCCGTCGAACGAGACGATTTTGCGGTCGCGATCGCCTCCGGCCGGGCCTGGCGGTCCGATGTAATTTTCGCCGTTCGGGCTGCCCTTCAGGCGCAATTCCTGCGGGGTCGCTTCGTCGGCCAGATGCATGATGACGCCGCCGGTCTGGCCCGCGCCGATCACGTAAGGCTGCTTGCACTGGCCGCGGGCGGCATTCTCGGTGCGGGCGCGGTCGTTCGGGTTCTGATAGGAGGCGAGTCCCCAGCGTCCGACGATTTCTTCGGAGCGGATCGACGCCGGGAGTTCCGGCGCGGGGAGCGGTTCCGCCGGGCCCGCCGGTTCGGAGTTGAAGCTGGGCAGACTGAGGCTCATGCCGCCGCAGCCAGCAAGGCCGAGCGTCAGAACCAGCGCGCCTCCGAGATTGATGAACGCGCGTGCGCAGTTCGACGTTGTCATGGCAGTCCCTCGAACGATGTAGGCTGGCGCAGGTCATGCGGCCAGAAACAGGAATGATTCCAAGTCTCGTGCGCTCAAAAGGTTACGGCCGCGCACATTTATGGTTTCCAGATCATCCTATATCGACATAACCAAGGCCTTAACCGACTGCTTGACAGCTTTTGCGTGCCGCCATAGGTCTCGCAGCACAGATTGGCACTCCGGGCGGGAGATTGCTAGAGAGCCGATCAGGTTCAGCCGGCGCATCGTCTCATGCGGTGCAGCCTCGGCAGGCAACACCACCACCGTCAAACCCACAAGGATTCATCACATGGCCAAGACCTCGTTTCGTCCCCTGCACGATCGTGTCGTCGTCAAGCGCATCGACGCGGAATCGAAGACCAAGGGCGGCATCATCATTCCCGACAGCGCCAAGGAGAAGCCGCAAGAGGGCGAAGTGGTCGCCGTCGGTCCCGGCGGACGCGACGAAGCCGGCAAGCTGATCCCGATCGACATCAAGACCGGCGACAAGGTGCTGTTCGGCAAATGGTCAGGCACCGAGATCAAGCTCGACGGCGAGGACCTTCTCATCATGAAGGAATCCGACATCATGGGCGTGATGGCGTAAGCTTATCGCCTCGAGGCCGTCATCCTGAGGTGCGCGCGTCTTTCTCGCGCGCCTCGAAGGATGCGGCCAGCGAACATGTCTCACCATCCTTCGAGGCTCGCCCAGATGACCGCGCAAGAGAGCGGTCGGCGAGCACCTCAGGATGACGCTTTTTCGTCGCACAACAGGACACACCCACATGGCCGCCAAAGACGTTAAATTCTCCGGAGACGCGCGCGATCGCATGCTGCGCGGCGTCGATATTCTCGCCAACGCCGTGAAAGTGACGCTCGGCCCCAAAGGTCGCAACGTCCTGATCGAAAAGTCGTTCGGCGCACCGCGCATCACCAAGGACGGCGTCACCGTCGCCAAGGAAATCGAACTTGAAGACAAGTTCGAGAATATGGGCGCGCAGATGCTGCGCGAAGTGGCCTCCAAGACCAATGACGCGGCGGGCGACGGCACCACCACTGCAACCATTCTAGCCCAGGCCATTGTCCGCGAAGGGGCCAAGAATGTGGCTGCCGGCATGAACCCGATGGACCTGCGCCGCGGCATCGACATGGCGGTTATCGCCGTGGTCGAAGACCTCAAGAAGCGTTCGAAGAAGATCAAGTCCTCGGAAGAAGTCGGCCAGGTCGGCACGATTTCGGCCAATGGCGAAAAGGCC
>JANMAN010000137.1:0-5722 GCA_031359885.1 Tardiphaga sp.
ATATGCGTTGCGCCATTTCTGATTTTTGTGTGACTGACTTGCGACTGTTGGGTAGTAGAGACCACGCGTCTTCCAGTGTAGCCCGCAGGACAAAACGAGTTCTGTGGTCAAGTTGCTTATCGTCACCACCACCGAAATGGAGACAGTTCGCGTGTCGCTGAGGTTCGACCGAATGCACATCATTGTCGGTAGGATTTCCGACATAGGGAAAGATATTTGCTTGCAGTGACGCTGCGAGTCCCATCAATACTCGGAAAAAGATGGGGGGCGCGCCAGTGAATCGAAAGTCACTTCCGTCGCTACTTGACCGATCAGGAGCGCCTGTCGTGGCTTCGCCGAACAATCATTTGCTCAACGCCTTATCGGTCGAGGACTTAGCTGCCCTCAAACCGCATCTCAAACCTGTCTTTCTCGAGCATCAGTCCCTGCTCTGCGAGGCAGGCGAGGAAATCAAAACAGCTTACTTTCCGACGGGCTCGGTCATATCGCTCGTCGTTGCGCTGACGACGGGTCAGATTGTCGAAGTCGCCATGGTCGGGAAAGATGGTGTCATCGGTGCATCCGCTGCGTTGCATGGCGGCGTGTCCGCGACGCGAGCCATTGTTCAACTCGCTGGGCCAGCGCTGTCATGCTCGGTGCAACATCTGAGAGATGTCGTCCGCCAGAGCACGAACCTTCAATCGCGTCTGAGCCGTCAAGAACAGGCCATATTCGCGCAAGCCGCTCAGTCCACAGCGTGTATGGCCATCCACACGATCGAAACGCGTCTTGTCCGGTGGCTGTTAAGGGCGCGCGACTTGGCCGGAAGCGACACGCTAAAATTCACGCAGGAATACATTGCGGAGATGATGGGTGTGCGTCGAACAAGCGTGACGCCGGTGGCCCGCACCCTTCAAGACGCCGGGATGATTAGATACTCGAGGGGCACCATCGAGATTCTGGATGTTGAAGCCATGCAGAACGCTGCGTGTGAGTGTTATTTTTCGGTGAAATCTCACTACGATGCGTTGCTTGGCGAGGTTCGTCCGGTCGCCGGCAACCATTCGCATAGCCGCCGTGCGCTCGAAAACGGCTCCGATCGATGATGATGCTTCACGTTCCCGAAATCGGGCTTTCGGTCGGCAAATAGCTGATAACGAGACCTCAACTTGTATATCGAGGTTTCTAAGCCGACTTTCGGGTCGGGGTAGGACTCACGCGGTCGATTGCGAGTGCCACCACGACAGTGATGACCCGCTGCCCCTCGTCGTCGCGCACTTCGACAGTGACGGATCGAGCGGTACGCTTCCGAATTGCGTCCCGGGTGATCAATGCTGCTGCCTCGGCAGCCTCTGTTTCGGCTGCGTCCAAGTCCGGCAATTCCATCCCCTCATCGTCGGGGACAAAGCGAACGTCTTCGCGCACGTCGAAATAATAGAGAGGCATGAAATTCCTCCTGCTTGCGGTGCAGGCTCACACGGGCATGACAATCGTCGGATAGATGTCGGGCTGCGAGACCAAGCTGCACACGCACCGCTGGGTTAAACCTAGTCAGGAAAGAGCCGTAATAGCAAATGGCAGCTTTGTGATGACGACGGTCCGTCGCGATGGTTGTGTCGTCGCCAAGCGCCTCGGAACCTCACGCATTCGTTCGATTTGTCCCGTATCAAGGGAGGGCGACACATGAACAGGCGTGACGTTGTATTGGTCGTCGAAGACGAGCCGCTGTTGCGAATGTTGGCAGCCGAGTCGATCGAAGCGGATGGGTATGATGTTGTCGAAGCAGGCCACGCTGACGAAGCGATTTTGATTCTTGAAGCGCGACCCGACATCGACATCGTTTTTACGGACATCAGCATGCCCGGCTCGATGGATGGTCTGAAGCTGGCGCATTACGTCCGGGACCGTTGGCCGCCGATCAGGATCATCACCACCACCGGACGATCGCAGCTTGCGGAAGACATGCTGCCGCCGAATTGCCAATTCCTGCCGAAGCCGTACCAGGGGTCCGACATCACGGCGGCCCTGCATCGGCTCGCATAGGCAAAAGGTGGAGTGTGGGCGGATGAAGCGCTGCAAGACAATTGCAGCAAGATCATAGTGGATGGTGGGCGCGACAGGGATCGAACCTGTGACCCCCTCGATGTCAACGAGGTGCTCTCCCGCTGAGCTACGCGCCCTGTCCTGACGTCACGGGTGGCGTCCCTATATCGGCTCCGGCCTGGGCAGGCAAGGGCTGCTCCGGTGCGGGCAGACAAGCCGGCAAGCCGCCAAACCCGCACCAAGGTGGCGATCAGGCCGCCAGCATCTTGTTCACTTCGCTGACGAGTTCGCGCAGGTGGACCGGCTTCGAGAGAACCTTGGCGTTCTTCGGCGCTTCCGAGTCGGAATTCAGCGCCACCGCGGCGAAGCCGGTGATGAACATGATTTTGATGTCCGGATCGAGTTCCGACGCGCGGCGCGCCAGTTCGATGCCGTCCATTTCCGGCATCACGATATCGGTCAGCAGCATCTCGAACGGCTCTTCGCGCAGCCGCTGATAGGCGGACATGCCGTTATCGAACGAGGAGACTTGAAACCCGGCGTTTTCCAGCGCTTTGACGAGGAACCGGCGCATGTCGTTGTCGTCTTCCGCGAGGAGAATTTTATGCATGGCGTTTCTGGCCGGACCGGATGAGAGGGACGATGCCTCGACTAAGCCCGAGGGACGGTAAATTTGAGGTGAATATTGCGCAAGCCGTCCGTCTTTGTAGCGAGAAACGCGACACGTGCGGTGCTTTTTTACTTGGCAGGCCGGTCGCGAGTGCCGACAATGCGCATCACGACCTTGCATCGGACGCGTCGGCCCACAGCGTTTGCCGGGACGGCGTCGGTTCATGTCCAACCAGCTTGACCGGCTCAGCATGACCCATTCAGACGGTGAATTCGCGCCGCCGTTCGAGATCATCGAACCGCCGCAGTGGCGCGCGCCGGTCATTTTCAATTCGCCGCATTCCGGTTCGGTCTATCCGCAACAGTTTCTCGAAGCGTCGCGGATCGACGTCGCGGCGCTTCGCCGATCGGAAGATTCGTTCATGGACGAATTGATCGGCGACCTCAGCGGCCTCGGCTTTCCGGTCGTGCGCGTGCATTTCCCGCGCTCTTATGTGGACGTGAACCGCGAGCCCTACGAACTCGACCCGCGCATGTTCGCGGGGCGGCTGCCCAGTTACGCCAACACCCGCTCGATGCGCGTGGCCGGCGGCCTCGGCACCATTCCGCGCGTGGTCGGCGACGGACAGGACATCTACCGCGAGCGGCTCGATGTCGATGACGGGCTCGCCCGCATCGAAGCGCTTTACAAGCCCTACCACCGCGCGCTGCGGCGGCTGATCGCAAAGGGCCATCAGACGTTCGGCACGGCGATCCTGGTAGATTGCCATTCGATGCCGTCGGTCGGCGTCACGCGCGACGAGCCGCGGCGGCCGGACATCGTGATCGGAGACCGCTACGGCACGAGTTGCTCACCGGTGTTGCCCGATATCGTCGAGCGCACGTTGCGCGGGCTGGGTTATTCGGTCGGCCGCAACAAACCTTACGCCGGCGGTTTCATCACCGAGCATTACGGCAATCCGGCGCACGGGCTCCACACGATCCAGATCGAACTCAACCGCGCGATCTACATGGACGAGCGACGCCGCGAGCGCGGTCCCCGATTTCAGCAGATCGCTGCGGATTTCGCCGTTCTGGCCGATGCGATCGCGGCGATCGAACTCGGCGATCTCCGGCCGTTCCAGACCGCTGCGGAATAGCGACGAAACGCCCGCGCGCGCATGCAGACAGAAAAAAGGGCCGCTTGATTGAACAAGCGGCCCAAGTCTAGGGAGGAAACGCCCAAGGAGGGCAGCGATAGCGCGAGGCGCTACCGCACTGCATCAATATGCGACCGCGGCGCACAAAACGCAAGGCTTTTTGCGAAAATCATCATGCATATGTGCATATCTGCCCTCGGGGAATCGAGGGCGGTAAAATCGTCATATTCACGAACGAAACCAACAGCTTAACAAGATGTCGCTGCCCATTGTCGCGGCGATTTGGCGGGTTCGGGCCGGTCGGCGGACCGTGGTTGCGTGCGAGAGCTCCAAAGATAAGTTGCCAATCTCGCCGGATCAGGCCAACGGTGACGGCCGCTGCTGCATGAAAGATACGCCGTGACGGTCATCGATTTCACCGCCTTCATCGGGCGTCTCGCGACCACGTCGGGCGAAACCATTCTGCCGTTTTTTCGCACGTCGCTGGGCGTCGAAAACAAAGCGTCCAAAAGCGAATTCGACCCGGTCACCGAGGCCGACCGCGCCGCCGAAGCGGTGATGCGCCGCCTCATCAAGCAGAATTTTCCGCAGCACGGCATCGTCGGCGAAGAGTTCGGCAACGAGCGCGAAGACGCCGAATATGTCTGGGTGCTCGATCCGATCGACGGCACCAAATCCTTTATTTCGGGCTTTCCGATCTGGGGCACCTTGATTGCGCTCTTGCATCGCGGCGCTCCGGTTTACGGCATGATGCATCAGCCCTTCATCGGCGAACGATTCAGCGGCGACAACAACGCCGCGAAATATCATGGCCCGTCCGGCGAGCGCCGATTGTCGGTTCGGCGGTGCGGCGCGCTCTCTGACGCCGTGATGTTCACCACCAGCCCGCTGTTGATGAACGCCGGCGATCGCGCCCTCTTCGAGCGCGTCCAGAGCGAAGTGAGGCTCAGCCGTTACGGCGGCGACTGTTATTCGTATTGCATGCTGGCGGCGGGGCACATCGATCTGATCGTCGAGACCGAATTGAAACCCTATGACATTGCCGCCTTGATTCCGATCGTGACCGGCGCGGGTGGCATCGTGACCACGTGGGAAGGCGCGCCTGCGCAAAGCGGCGGACGCATTATCGCCGCCGGGGATGCCCGCGTGCATCAAGCCGCCCTCGCCATTCTCAATCGTTAAGCAGGCCCAATGTTCGATCCGTTCCTGCTCGTCATCGCCGCCGTCTTCATGCTGGCCGGGTTCGTCAAAGGCGTCATCGGCCTCGGCCTTCCCACCGTCTCGATGGGCCTGCTCGCGGTGTCGATGACGCCGGTCCAAGCGCTGACCATCGTCATCGTGCCGGCGATCGTCACCAACATCTGGCAGACCTTCGTCGGGCCCTATCTGCGCGACATCATGCGCAGGTTGTGGCCGCTGATGCTCGGCACCGTCATCGGCATCTGGTCGTGCGGCGGCCTGATGACGGGCCCCTATGCGCGCGACGGCACCATCGTGCTCGGCGTATTGCTCGCGATCTATGCCGTGATCGGCCTCACAAAAGTGCGCTTCACCGTGTCGCGCGCCAACGAAAAATGGGTCGGCGGACTCGTCGGTCTGGTGACCGGCGCGATTTCGGCCGCCACCGGCGTGCAGGTGATTCCGTCGATGCCCTTCATGCAGGCGATCGGCATGGAGAAGGACGAACTCGTTCAAGCGCTCGGCGTGTTCTTCACGATCGCGACGCTCGCACTGGCGTTCAATCTCACGACCGCCGGGCTGCTCAATACCTCGACCGCGTTGCCGGGCCTCGTTGCGATGATCGCGGCCTTCGCCGGGATGTTCTTGGGACAAACGGTCCGCACGAAGATGGAGCCGGATTCGTTCAGGCGCTGGTTCTTGATCGCGATGTTGCTGCTCGGGCTGAATCTTGCCGGCAGCGCGATCGCAGCGCATGGCAAACCTTAGAGCTC
>JANMAN010000156.1:0-6667 GCA_031359885.1 Tardiphaga sp.
GCGAGCGCGACAGCGCGCTGGTGCCGTTGGTCGGATGCACGCCCGAGATCAACAGCCGCTTGCCGTAGCCCGAGGCCAGCAGCTCCATCGCGTCAGAAACGCGCGACGAACCGCCGGTCAGCACCACGATGCCGTCGGCATTGCTGGAGGGCTTCATTTCGGTCGCGCGCAGTTGCGACAGGAGGCAATGAAGCCGACTCCCGCGCCGACGAAGCACAGCGCCAGCGTCATGACGATGACAGCCGCGATCCAGCCGCCCCGCGAACGCGCGGGCGGTTCATCTGCGGAATGCTCCGCGACGCGCTGGTCGGGCGATGTCATGTCGTGCGTCGTGATCCTTTCGTCGTCCTCACGTCTTGTTCGTTCGAGTAGCAACGCAGCCTATCCGCTCGTCCCCGCGGACGCGGGGATCCAGGCTTTGCAAAACAACTAGCGTCCTTCTGGATACCCGCTTGCGCGGGTATGAGCGGAGATGGGCCAACCCTGCTTGTTTGGCTTGAGCCCATCCATTTGTTTACTCGGTTCCGATCCTAATCGATATCGCTCAGCGTCGCGAACAGGGTCCGGCGCGAGGCCCAGGCCGTGATGGCCGCAATCACCAAAGCCTGTGCGGCCAGCACCAGATAGCCGGACGGCCGCAGCGAGAACGTCCCGAGCAGCGCCACGAACTGATCGCCGACCGGCGTGCCGGAAAACCAGCCCGCGATCGATTCCGAGAAGCCGAATGCGAGCATCGCGATGCCGCCGCCGATTACGCCGCCCTGCAAGCCCAGCCGCAGGAAGTGCCGCAGGAAACGGTTGGCGATGTAGCGGTCGCCCGCGCCGACGAAATGCAGCACCTCGACGATCGGTTTGTTGGCAGCCATTGCGCCTCGGGTCGCGAACGACACCGAAATGATGGTGGCGATCACGACCAGCGCAAGGATTCCGATTCCTGCGAGAACCGTCGCGCTGGTCATCGCCCGCATGCGTTCGATCCAGGCGCGGTGATCGTCCACCGTCGCGGTCGGCGCGGCCTGCACCACGCGGGCGCGCATTTGCGCAAGATCGAGCGTCGTGCCGGGCTGCATCCGCGCCACCACGACGCGCGGCACCGGCAATTCGTCGAGCGATAAGCCGGTGCCGAGCCACGGCTCCAGCAGGCTGGCGGATTCCTGCTTGGTGTACATGCGGGTTTCGATGATGCCGGGCTGCGCGCGCACCGCATCCGCGGCTGCCGCGCTGTCGCGGTCGAGGTCGCGGCCCGCCACCGGTCGCACCTGAATGGTGATTTCGCTCGAGACGTCCGATTGCCACTCGCTAGCCGACGCGCTGACCAACAGCACCGCGCCTGTCGTGAGCGACGCCAGAAACGTCATGATCGCAACCACCGCAACCAGCGCGCGGCCGGCGACTTGCCCGCGCGGCACGATCGGCGAGACGTTGCGCGCGTTCGCCGGCACCTGCGGGCGATCGTGCCCGAGGTCCATCAGCGCGTCGCGCGGGGTGTGGGGCTTATTCATAGAGGTGTAGCCGTCCCTGATGCAGCACCATGCGGCGTGCGTCGAGTTGATCCATCAGCGTCATGTCGTGCGTCGCAATAATGATCGCGGTGCCGGACTTGTTCAATTCGATGAACAGCCGCAGCAGCCGCCGGCCCAAGGTCGGATCGACGTTGCCGGTGGGCTCGTCGGCGAGCAGCAATTGCGGCCGCGAGATCACCGCGCGCGCGATCGCGGCGCGTTGCTTCTCACCGCCCGACAGGATCGGTGGCAGCGCGTCCATCCGCTCGCCGAGCCCGACCCATTTCAGGAGGTCGATCACCTCGCGGCGGTAGCTCGCCTCGTCCTTGCCCATCACGCGAAATGGCAGCGCGACGTTCTCATAAGTGGTCATGTGATCGAGCAGGCGAAAGTCCTGCAACACGATGCCGATGCGTTTGCGCAGATCGGCGATCTCGTCCTTGCCGAGCAGCGAAATATCCTCGCCGAACAGATTGACCAGCCCGCGCGTCGGCTTCAGCGACAGGAACAACAGCCTCAACAGCGACGTCTTGCCCGCACCTGACGGGCCGGTCAGGAACTGGAACGAGCCGGCGGGGATCGTGAAATTGAGGTCGCGCAGAATCTCCGGGCCGAGCCCGTAGCGCAGACCAACATTTTCAAAGCGGACCACGGCGGCTGCATACCCTTTCACGGACAAATCTGATTTGCGGCTCTTATGGTTTCCGATTCGTTAACGGACGTGCGCTTAAGCTGCCGGCCAAATCCATGCTGATGGTTTGATCCGATGCCGATCGTCTGCCCGCATTGCGCGACATCCTATGCCGTCGATTCCGCCAAACTGGGGCCGGACGGCCGCAGCGTGCGTTGCGCCCGCTGCAAGGAAGTCTGGCTCGCCCGCCCGGACGACGCCGTCGTCGAGACCGCACGCGCCCTGGTGCCGGCGATGGCCTCGGGCACGCAATCCTTCTCGATCGACGACGACGCGGCGTGGGGGATCGATCCCGCGCAGGACGACGTCGCGAACCCACCTCACATCGACAGCCCGTCGATCGCGGGCGAGATGCCGGCCGACGAGCCGGGCTGGGCCGCCGCCGCTCGTCAGGGCGAGGTCATCGATGCCAAGGCCGACGAGACGCCGATCCGCAAACCCGCCAACCGCCGGGCCCGCCGCCCCGGTCGCCGGGTCAAGGACGTGAAAACCGCGTCGACGCTCGGTGCGCTGTTCAGCCTGCGAAATGCTTGCCTTGCGATGACGGCGTTGATCGCAGCACTGTTCATCTGGCGCGCCGACATGGTGCGGCTGTTGCCGCAGACCGCGACGTTCTTCAAAGCGCTCGGCGTCGAGGTGAATTTGCGCGGCCTCGCTTTCAAAGACGTCAAGCTCTCGAACGAGATGGTCGACGGAAAGTCGGTGCTGGTGATCGAAGGCAACATCGTCACGGTCTCGCGCAAGCCGGCCGAACTGCCGCGGATGCGTTTCGTGGTCCGCGACGGCAAGGGCACCGAAATCTACGCCTGGAATGCCGCGCTGGAAAAAGAGGGGCTCAATCCCGGCGACATGACCTGGTTCAAATCGCGGCTGGCCGCACCGCCGCCAGAGGGCGCGACGATCGACATCCGATTTCTAAACAAACGTGACATCGCGGCGGGTGCGGCCTGACCATGGCACGGGTTCTGATCGCCGATGACGAGGACTCGATGCGGACGTTGGTCGCGCGCGCGCTTGCGCTCGACGGCCATGATACGGTCACAGTTGAAGACGGCGCCGAAGCGCTGGATTTATTGACCCGCGAAGACGGCGCATTCGACCTTTTATTGACCGATATCAAGATGCCGGTGATGGACGGAATTGCGCTGGCGCTCGCGGTCGCGCGGGACTTTCCGAGCCTGACGATCTTGTTGATGACGGGCTTCGCCGATCAGCGCGAACGCGCATCGGGCTTAAACGCGATCGTCCACGACGTGGTGACGAAACCGTTTTCCGTCGCCGACATCCGCACGGCGGTGATGGATGCGCTAGCGGCGGGGAAGAGTTAGTCGCCAATCTGGGTTGACCTGCAGGACCGCACAAACACGCTTCAATGCAGGCTTCAATAATCCTTTAGCAAACGCTCAATATAATCGAGTTCGATCTGCGGGCGCTGCGTATCGCCGAGCCGACGGCGCAACTCTTCGAGGATGCGGCGCACGCGCTGCACGTCGATCTCGCCGGGAATCTTGACCGAGAAATCGTCGCCGAACTCCCGCCCACGCAGCGGCCGACCTAACGGATCGCTCTGGTTGCCGCCGCTTTGCTGGCGGCCCGGCCGATCGCCAGGACCATCGCCGTCGCCTTCGCCGTCACCGGGCTGCATGGACTCGGCAAGTTTCTGCGCGCCCTTGCGCAACGCGTCGAGTGCCTTGCCTTGCGAGTCGACCGCACCGTCGGCATTGCCTTCGCCTAAACGGCCGCCGGCATCACCCATCGCATTGTCGGCATCGCCGAGACCATCCTCGCCGTCGCCATCATCGCCTTGGCCACCCTGGCCGCCTTGTCCCTGTTCGCCTTGCTGCCCCTGTTGACCGCGCTCGCCCATCTGGCCTTTACCGGGATTTTGGCCCATGCCGCGCTTGGCGAGTTGATCCTGCAATTGCTTCAGACGATCGCGCAGGCCTTGCTGGTCCTGCTGCAGATCGTTCATGCCCTGCTCGCCCGGCTGCTGCTTGCCGTTGCGGCCACGCTCGCGCCGCGAATCCTGACCCTGCTTGAAGGTCTTGTCGCGCAGTTGCTGCTGCTTGCGGATCATGTCGCCGAGTTCGTTCAGCGCTTGCTGATCTTCGCCGCCCCCTTGCTGGCCAGGCTGCGCCATCTGCAAGTTCTCAATCATGCGCTGCATCTGTTCGAGCAACTGCTTGGCGGCATCCTTGTCGCCGGAGCGCGACAGCCGCTCCATCCGCTGGATCATGTTATTTAGATCCTGCTGGCGCATCACCTTCGTGTTGGGGTCGAGCGGCCGCGCCAATTGCTGCGGGTTGTTCTTCATCTGCTCGGCGAGCTGACGCATGAAATTATCAAGCGCTGCGCGCAGATTGTCGGTGAGCTGCTTGATCTCCTCGTCGCTCGCACCACGCTCCAGAGCTTCCTTCAGCGCGTCCTGCGCCGCGCGTAACGCCTTGTCGACATCGGTGATGTTGCCGTCCTCGATCGTCACGGCAAGCGCCCACAACGACGCGACCACCTCGCGCAGCGCATCGTCGGTGCGAGCGGTTGCGAGTTGCCGATTGACGCTGGAGAGGCCGAGATATTGCCCCGGCTCCGGCGTGAAGATTTCCGGCGCGATCAACAAAGCATCGAGCGCAGCACGCACGTTGGACGTCTGATTGGCGTCGAGCGCCAGATTGCGGCGCTGTTCGATCAACGCGCGCGGCAGCGATTTCGTGAAAAGCCGCTCCGGCAATTTGGTGTTGACGGCTTCGCTCTTGCCTTCGTTGCCGGCCTCGTCCTTGGCCGTCAGCGTCAACGTGACATCCGCGCCGGCATAGGGATCTTCGCTGAGGTCTTTAACGGTTTGGCCGACGCCCGCGCGCGTGCGCGCGTTCGGCAGCGTCAATGCGAATTCAGGCGCCTTGAACAACGGCCGCGGCGTCGACTCTTTTGAGTCGCTCGCGCGTGCGGCGAAGCGGGCCTGCGCTTCGGTCACGCCGTAATCATCATCGAGTTTGTAGGCCAGTTGCAGCGAGCCGCGCGCTTGCCGTTCGGGGTCTTTGGCGAGCGCGATCGTCGGCGCACGATCCGGTGTCGCATTTAGCGTCCACGCCGGCTGACCCGACGGCGTGCGGACCTGCGCTGTGCCGTTGCTGGCGATGGTGAAATGTTTTTCGCTCGTGCCCTTCGGCGCGTCGGCGGTCGCCGGCGTCTCGGTGATGCCCCCAGTCAACGCGACATCGAGCGTCGTGCTCGACGTGCGCACAGTGAGGATACTGCCGGCCGGCACCGCAAGCGGCGCGTTCGCCGTCGCGGCATCGCGCGCTGCGGCGGTCAGAATGACCGGCGGCTTACCGGTGTAGAGCGGCGGCGTGATCCAGGCATCGAGCCGCACCGGCGTTGCCGCCAACGCGCCGTTCCATTCGAACGCGGCCGCCACGCGCGCCATGCGCTCGCCGCCCGCTGCGAAGAAAGCCGCAACTAGAAGCACCATCACCAGCGCGCGAATCGCGAAGCGATCATGCAGTGCGAGGCGCGGCGATGGCAGCCCGGCCTTGATACTCTTGAGCGAGGCCAGCGTGCGTTCGCGCTGCGCCTGCCACAACGCTAAGGACACCGGGTCCTTCGTCAGGACCGTGTCGGTCAGTGCCGTGGCGGGACGATGCTTGACGCCGGTACCGCGATCGAGACGGTTCAACGCCGCATCGCGGCTGGGCCAGCGAAACTTATAAAGCGGAACGAGCGCCGCCAGCGCGAGCAAGACAAACAGCCCAAGACCGATGGCGCGACCGACGAACGGCAACACCAGCCACAACCCGGCCCACGACGCGATCAGAAACAATCCAACGACGCTCAGAACACGCGCGAGGTGCGGCCACAGGCGCTCCCACGCGATCGCGATCTGCGCGCGTTGCAGCGCTTGCGACACGTTAAGTCGCGGATCCACGCGAGGATCTTCAGGGCTTTCGGACGGATCGGGGGTGTTCGCGTTCAACAAACTCTCCGGGTTGCCAAAGCAAAGCCTAGCATGGCGGCGGCCGTGTGGCACATGCCGCAGCGATGCATCCCGCGCGCCATATCGGCGCGTGTGACGTCACGAATGCGTGACAGACGTCGTCAGAGCCATGGCGCGATACGATCCAGCGCGATCAGGGTCTCGACCTCGACGCGGGGACGCACCACCGCATAATGCTCGCCGTTGACCAACACCTCGGGCACCAGCGCGCGGGTGTTGTAAGTGCCGGCTTGTACCGCGCCATAAGCGCCGGCCGTCATCACAGCCAACAGATCGCCGGCCTTGGGCTGCGGCAGGCGACGATCCAGCGCCAGATAGTCGCCGGTCTCGCAGACCGGACCGACCACATCCACCACTATCGTCGCCGCATCGGGAGCGGCTTCCTGAACCGGGAGAATCTCGTGATAGGCCTCGTACAAAGTCGGCCGGATCAGGTCGTTCATAGCGGCATCAATGACGATGAAGTTCTTGGCGTCGCCTGGC
>JANMAN010000280.1:0-4643 GCA_031359885.1 Tardiphaga sp.
AGACCGGGCTTTTTGTTTTTCGCCAACGCAATCGCGTCCGAATGGGTGCGTGCGACGCCGATGACGTTGTGACCGAGGTTTTTCACGAGGCTTTCGAGATCCATCGCGATGAAGGTTTCGTCCTCGATAATGAGCACATCAGTCGCGATTTCAGCGGCCATCTCGCGGCCGGCGGTATCGGCCAACGTTCTGATTTCGCTGACATCCGTGTCAAGAACGAACGCAACTTCCTCTTCCGAAAACCCTTCGAGAGACAACAGCAGAAACGCCTGACGCGGCAGCGGCGTGATGTTCGACAGACGCCGCTCCGAAGGCATTGGCAACGTTACGATATCATTGTCGTCGTTGACCGCGACCGAATTCCAGATCTGCGTGAAAATACGAAACAACCCAGGTCGCGGACCATGCTGCTCGTCGAGCAACGATTGATCCTGTAGCAACGCTTCAAGCATCGCGCCGACATAAGCGTCGCCGGAGGATTGATTTCCCGTCAGCGCGCGGGCGTAGCGCCGCAGAAGCGGTAAGTGTTCAGCAACGAGCTGTGATCGGGACATCCCCACTCCATCCTTGTCATTAAATCTATTCGCGCAGACACAGGCGACGAAGCGAACCCCGACCCGACGCTACGCGTAGCTGTTATCAAGACCTTACGCCTTGGAAACGCAAAAGTTCCCCATCCCGTCTAACGACTGGAACTATCGGGGAGCCTTTGAATTAGCAACCCAAGCAGTCGGCGCAAAGGCTTCAAAAATCAAGAAATTTCGGCGATTCTTGTTGATTTTAACTTCTGGGGAAATGTGGAACGAGTCATGAAAGATGTGAAGGTCAACAAGGGCGGGCTGAATTCGGAAATTCAGTCCCGGATCGGTCATCAGTTGCGCGCGATGTATGACGACGTCGTTCGGCAGGGTGTGCCGGATCGGTTTGCGGAGCTGATCAAAAAGCTCGACGCGCCTGATTCTGAAGCCTCCAAAGCCGAGGGGAGAGACTAATGCCCCTTACAGATAATCTTCGTGATGACATCCTGGCATCAGTACCAAGCTTACGCGCGTTTGCGATCTCGCTGAGCGGCAACGGCGATCGAGCCGATGACCTCGTTCAGGAGACGTTGCTGCGTGCCCTGGCCAACATCGACTCGTTTCAGCCTGGGTCGAACCTTCCAGCATGGCTCTTTACGATCTTGCGAAACTTGTTTCGCTCTGATTATCGCAAGCGTCGCCGTGAGGTTGAAGACGCTGATGGTAGCTACTCTAAGACGCTGAAAACGCAGCCGGCGCAAAACGCACATCTCGAGTTCGAGGAATTTCGCGCGGCACTGGAAAAGCTCCCGCAGGATCAGCGCGAAGCACTTATCTTGGTCGGTGCCTCTGGCTTTTCTTACGAAGATGCGGCTGCAATTTGCGGATGCGCGGTCGGGACGATCAAAAGCCGCGTTAACCGCGCACGATCGAAGCTGAGCGCCCTGCTCTACGTCGATGGTGCGGAAGATTTCGGACCGGACGATACGGTGCGCGCGGTCATCGGCGGCAGCGGCGGCTAGGCTCTAAAAACAAATTGCGTGATAAAAGGCGGTCCATTGCGGGCCGCCTTTTGTTTGGCATCGGAAAGAAAACCATTATGGATCTTAATCTCCGCGGTAAGCGCGTCCTCATCACCGGTGCATCGAAAGGCATCGGAGCGGCCGCAGCCGAAGCCTTCGCCGAAGAAGGCTGTCACCTGCGTCTCGCGGCGCGAAACGTCGCGCAGATGACCGCTTTAGCTGAGCATCTTCGGTCTCGGCATCAGATCGACGTGCAGGTCCACGGCGTGGATTTGCGCAACGCGGATGAGCTTGCTGCACTCGCGCGTGATGCGGCCGATATAGATATTCTCGTCAATAATGCGGGCGACATTCCTGGCGGATCGATTGACGCCGTCGACGAAGTCAAATGGCGGCATGCGTGGGAGCTGAAAGTGTTCGGCTATATTAACCTGACGCGATCGATATACGCGCAGATGAAGGCACGCGGCCACGGAATCATTATCAATGACATCGGCGCAGCCGGTGAAAAGTTCGACGCAAACTACATCACCGGCAGCACGGGAAATGCTGCGCTGATGGCCTTCACGCGCGCACTGGGCGGCAAGAGCCTTAAGGACAACATCCGAGTTGTCGGGATCAATCCTGGTCCGGTCGGTACCGACCGTCATGTCACGCTCATGAAGACCCGCGCAAAGACGCAGCTCGGCGACGAGTCCCGTTACAAAGAATTGCAGCAGGGCTTGCCGTTAAACCGACCCGCGCATCCGCGGGAGATTGCCGACCTAATGGCTTTCCTCGCCTCGGATCGTTCGGGCTATACATCGGGGATTATCGTCACAGTGGATGGTGGCTACACGTCCGGCTGGTGACTGTTATTCTAGGCTTGCGCCTGAAGCGCGCAAGCCCTGAATAACGAAAACGAATTCTTGCTGTTACCCGATCTGCGCGAACAACTCTCTGATCAACGTTGTGATACGCCCAGTTGGCAGCTCCATTTCGTTCATGATCGAAAAATGGTTTGCGCCGGAAATTTCTTCGTAGCTGACCGGCAGTCCATAAGTTGCACGGTGGCCGGCGAAGCATGCGCTTTCTTTGCGTAACAAGGGCAATTCGTCGTCGCCGCAGACCAACGCCAACGGCTTCCTCGCCCCCCCTTTGTGCAATAGCGGCGAGTTGCGGGCGGACATGGCCGCGTCGAGTTGCAGCTTTTCATTCAAATAAGAATGTCGGATCGGCTCAAGATCGAAAATGCCGCTGATTGCCATGCCGGCCTTCACATGAGGATGCGCAAGCGCCATCGCTGTCATGTGCCCTCCAGCCGACCAGCCGGACAGAACGAGACGCGACACATCGATGCCGCGGGACGGACCGAGCGCGACGAGCGCGTCGAGACCGGCATGAATCTCGGCGACGATTTCATCAAGCGTCGCCTCGGGTGCCAGCGTGTAGCCGAACATCACGACGTTGATGCCGTGCGCCATCGGCCCTGCTGCAAAGTGTGAAAAATTTTCTTTTGCGCGGCTTTGCCAATAGCCGCCATGGATGAACACGAGCGTCGGTGCGTTCTCGGCGACCTTAAAAACATCCATCCGGTTTCGCGGCTTCGCGCCATAACTGATATCGAGATGATCGGGATACGACGTCCGCATCGCCAATGCGCGCGGCTCCCAGCTTGCGACCATGTCCAAGCTACCGGGCACCGCGTTGACATTGTTCAGACCCGCGTCGCGTTCGACCTGCGTCATGGCACGCCAATCCAAGGTCGTTAGATTTGCGGGCGTATCCTTCGGTATCATGTCAACATCTCCAAATTCACGCTCACCTGCGCGATTTTACCTTGCGCCGAAATAGGCTAAATGGCCAAGAGCACGCAGCGAGAAAGTGCCAAGCGAACGCATAGCGAGGACGACTGAATATGTCGAATAATCGGGATCTGGTGAAGGCAAGCGCATGCGACGTCGTCGATAAGCTCAATTCCGGCGAGGTCACGCCGCTCGATTTGCTCGACATGCTGGAAGCGCGCATCGCCGAGGTCGATGGTGCCGTTAACGCATTGCCGACGCTTTGTTTCGATCGCGCCCGGGATGCAGCTCGCACGCTGATGAAGAAGCCGCTGGGCCAGCGCGGGATCTTGGCGGGGCTTCCCGTGCCGATCAAGGATCTGACGGCCGTGGCCGGCGTGCTGACCACGCAGGGTTCGCCGATCTATAAAGACGCTATCCCGACTGCATCCGATATCGCGGTCGAGATGCTCGAAACCAACGGCGCAATCGTCTACGCGAAATCCAACACGCCCGAATTCGGCGCAGGCGCCAATACGTTCAACGAAGTCTTCGGCCCGACGCTCAATCCGTGGGACCTGTCGAAGTCAGCGGCCGGCTCGTCCGGCGGGGCGGCGGCCGCACTGGCATCCGGCACAGCATGGCTGGCGCACGGCTCGGATATGGGCGGTTCGCTGCGCAATCCCGCGAGTTTCTGCGGCGTTGTCGGCATGCGACCCAGCATCGGGCGCGTCGCGCATACGCCCGCGGCGGCGATCGATCGCACGCTTGGCGTGCAGGGCCCCATGGCGCGAAACATCGAAGACTTGGCGCTGATGCTCGACGCGATGTCAGGCGAACATGCCGGCGATCCGCTTTCGCTGCCGACGCTGCCGACCTCATTCCGCGCTGTCGCCCGCGGCAAGCAGAAGCCGCTCCGCGTTGCCTATTCGCCCGATCTCGGTATCACGCCGGTCGATCCTGAGGTGATCGCAATCACCCGCAAAGCGGCGATGCGTTTCGCTGAGGCCGGCGCGATCGTCGAGGAAGCCTGCCCCGATCTGTCGGAAGCCCATGAGTGCTTCCATGTGCTGCGCGCTTTCGATTTCGCGGTCAGCAAGGCGGACCTTCTACGCACCAAACGGGACATGCTGAAGCCGGAAGTGATCTGGAATATCGAACAGGGCCTCAAACTGTCGGTCGAAGAGATCGCAAAGGCCGAGGCACAGCGCATCGCGATAGCGCGACGCGCAATGACATTCTTTCAGACCCACGACCTTCTGTTGTGTCCCGCCACGATCGTGCCGCCCTTTCCGATCGAACAGCGTTATCTCGCCGAGTGCGCCGGCAAAACATTCGAC
>JANMAN010000242.1:0-4064 GCA_031359885.1 Tardiphaga sp.
TACTTTGCGCAGCGCCGCTTTCTCGGCATCGAAGATCGCAAGATGCCCTACATCATCGGTGTGGCGGGTTCGGTCGCGGTCGGCAAATCGACCACCGCCCGCGTGCTGCAAGCGCTGCTGGCGCGCTGGTCGCCGCGGCCGCGCGTCGATCTCGTCACCACCGACGGTTTTCTGTTTCCGAATGCGGTGCTCGAGCGCAACGGCATCATGCAGAAGAAGGGCTTTCCCGAAAGCTACGACCTGCCGACGCTGCTGTCGTTTCTCAGCGACATCAAAGCGGGCCGCAGCCCGGTGCGCGCGCCGCTCTATTCGCATCTCACCTACGATATCGTGCCGGACAAATGGCAGGAGATCGACCGGCCGGACATTCTGATCGTCGAAGGCGTCAATGTGTTGCAGACCGGGCGGTTGCCCCGCGACGGCAAGGCGGTGCCGGTGGTATCGGACTTTTTCGACTTCTCGGTTTACATCGATGCCGACGAGCCGGTGCTGCGCAAATGGTACGTCGAACGCTTTCTCGCGTTGCGCGACACGGCGTTTCTCGATCCGCGGTCTTACTTCAATCGCTACTCGCTGTTGTCCGACGACGAGACGATCGCCACCGCGCTCGCGATCTGGGAGCGGACCAACCTCGCCAATCTCGAAGACAACATTCTGCCGACCCGGCCGCGCGCAACGCTGATTTTGAAAAAAGGCGCGGACCATGTGGTCGAGACAGTCGCGCTGCGCAGGTTGTGAGGAATTGTCATTCCGGGATGCGTTGTTCGTCGGCGCTTGCCGACGGACAAGGCAGGCCCGGAATCCATAACCCCTGCCGGGAGTATGGATTCCGGGCTCGCCTCATCAGCGCGAGTCCGACGCTGTCGCGTCATCCTCGCGCCGATGACGCGCCCCGGAATGACGAAAAACCCCTACCCCGCGTCGCGGCCGAAATGCGCCGTGTAGCGCGCAGCGATTGCCGACACCGGCATCACCACCAGCACGTCCGTGGTGCCGAATTGATGATCAATCACCGCGCCCTCGCCGATGTAAGCGCCGGCGCGCAGATAGCCCTTGATGAGCGGCGGTAGCGCGCGCAATGCGGCCTTCGGATCGATGGCGTCTTTCGCCATCCGGTTCATTTCGACGAGGCGTGACGATTGCGCACGGGCTCGCCACGGCTCCGGCGCGCGCGCGTGGTGATGCAGATAGGACAGCGGCACAGCGAGCCGATCGGGATCGGTACCCTCGAGGCTGGCGCAGCCGATCATGACGTCGATGCGATTGATGCGGACGTAATTCCAGATGCCCTGCCACAACAATTCGACCGTGCGCTTGGTCCGATAGCGCGGCAGCACGCAGGATCGCCCGAGTTCGAGAAAGCGCAAATCGCGATGGCGCGTGCGGAGCGTCGTCAAGTCGAATTCGTTCTCGCTATAGAACCCGTGATGCGCGTCGGCCATCTCCTGCCGCAGCAGCCGGTATGTCCCGACGATCGGCTGACGTCCGCGCAAGGTCGGCGGCGCGTCATGATCGATCACCAGCAGATGATCGCAAATTTTGTCGAAGGCATCCTTGTCGCGGCGCGCAAGCAACGTCGCGGCGTCGGCGGTGGCGTGCCCGTTTTTGTAGAACACCTTGTAGCGCAGCTTTTGCGCGCGTTTGACGTCGCCTTTGGTCTGCGCGAGGCGTACATCGAGCGCGCCCAATCGACCGAGCGAAACGGTGTCGTTCACGGCCGGCGGGCGCAACCACTCGATTGTTTGTCGCGCGAGAGCGCCGGCTGCGTCCGGCCGCATCATCTGCATCAGACGCGATGACAAAGCGGTCTGGTCGGCCTGCATGAACGCCTCCTCGGGCGGCATCGAATCGAATGCTGCCTGAAGATGGAGAAAACACATGCGCCCGACAGCGCCGTGACGCCGCAATGACGCGGCGATGACAGCATCGATCAGGCGGCGACGTGCCGCGTCAACGCGAGATCGGCGAGTGCGGCTTCGAGCTTGTCGCGGTCGAGCGGCTTTACCAGAAAGCCGTCCATGCCGGCCTCGAAGCACGCCGCGCGGTCCTCGCTCAGCGTGTTCGCCGTCAATGCCAGGATCGGCGTGCGCCGCGCGCCGATAGTCTCGCGCGCCCGGATCATCGTTGCGGCAGCGATGCCGTCGAGCACCGGCATCTGTAGGTCCATGAGAATCAGATCGACCGGCGCGCCGGCGGCGTCGGCCTCCGTCCATGCTTTGACGGCCGCATCGCCATTGCCGACGATGAGGGCGTCATGCCCGAGCCGTGTCAGCAGCGCGCGCATCAACAGCGCGTTGATGTCGTTGTCCTCCGCGACCAGAACCGATAGTCCGCTTTTGACGGCGGCCGCGTCCGCAACGCTTTCGGCGGCGATCGGCGGCGACGATATATCGTTCTGAAACGCGAGCCGTGCTGCCAGCGAGGCCGCGCGTAGCGGCTTGACCAGAAAGCCGGTGAACGCCGATCCGTCGCTCGGCAGCGAGTCCTGTCGCGTTGCGGGCGTCAGCAACACGATGCGACGTTCGGCATGCGCGCGGGCGGCATCTGCGAAGCGCTCGACGGCGTCGCCGCCGAACTCACGATCGACCAGCACGGCGTGCCACGCACGCTCCGGCAGCAATGCCAGCGCCACATCGATATCGCAGACCGAGCAGGTCTGCGCGCCCCAGCCTTGAAGTTTGTCGGCGATCAACGTCGATTCGATGGTCTGCGGCGTCACCAGCAACACCGCCTGCCCGCTCAGATCGGGCACTTCGAACATCGGCAGGTTCGGGTGTGCGCCCGAGGCCGACAGTGGAATCGTGACGTCGAAGGTCGCGCCCTCGCCCGGCGCGCTGTGAAGCGTGATGCGTCCGCCCATCTGCCTGACGATGCGATCGCTGATGCTGAGCCCAAGACCCGAACCGCCATAGCTGCGCGCGATCTGGCCGTTGGCTTGCTCGAAGTCGCTGAAAATGCGGGCCTGCGCATCGGGGTGGATACCGATGCCGGTGTCGCGAACGCGAAAGGAAATCTCGCCGTCGCGCTCGCCGGGGGCGACGACGACCGCAACGCCGCCGCTCGGCGTGAATTTGATCGCGTTGCCGGCGAGATTGAGCAACACCTGCCGCAGACGCGCGGGATCGCCGACCAACTCGGCGGGCAGCCGCTCGTCGACAAAAGCCGCGATCTCCAGCGCGCGCGCCTGTGCCCGCGGCGCAAGAAGCTCGACGACATCCTCGACCAACCCCGCGAGCGCGAACGGCCGCGCGTCGAGATCGATCTTGCCGGCTTCGATCCGGGAGTAGTCGAGCAAGTCCTCGATCAATGTCAGCAGCGCGTCGCCGGAGGTCTTCACGGCTTTGGCGTAGCTCGCCTGTTCCGGCGATAGCGCCGTGTCGAGCAGCAGACCGCTCATGCCGATGATGCCGTTCAAAGGCGTGCGGATTTCATGCGACGCCATTGCGAGGAAACGCGATTTCGCAGCACTTGAGGCGTCGGCCCGGTCGCGGGCACAGGCGAGCGCATGTTCGGTGTCGGCGCGGGCCGTGACGTCGCGGCCGACCGCCTGCGATTCGGCGGTGCTGTGCGCGTCGGTACGAACCAAGCCCTCGCGCCACGCGATCCAGCGCGCACCGTCGGGCGTCGCGATCTTCTGATCATGGCAGCGGGTGCCGTCGGGTTCGATCGTCGTGTCGGATTGCGCGAGCACCGGAAGCGCGAACGCTTGGCCGACAAGCTCGTGGCGCGGGCGTTGCGCCAGCGCGCAATAGGCATCGTTGACGTAAGCGATGGTGCCGTTCGGGCCGCGCAAAACGATGAGGTCGCCCTGCTGCTCGAACAGGCTGCGCGCACGGTCCTCGGCTTCCTTCAATTCCCAATTGCGGTCGGCCAATGCTTCGTTGTGAAGCGCCAGCATGCGCAGTTTTCGTTTGACGAAGCGAAGCCGCATGCTGAGCCCCGCAAGCGCAGCGCAAGCCAGCGCGAACAGAAAGCTCGCGCCGAGCGCGAAGGCGTGCGGGTCATAGCCCGCAGCGGGGGACAGGCTCCCCGATATGAAACCGTAGGTGCCGCCGAAGGCCGCG
>JANMAN010000287.1:0-2624 GCA_031359885.1 Tardiphaga sp.
CCTCAACGGGCGGCGCCGGCGGCATTCAATAGAGCCGGATTCGATGCTGCCGGACCATTGCCGCGGCGCGGATCGAGTTCGAACCGGGTTGATATAGCGAATATGACCATGACGAGCCCCACGCCCTTTCATCGCCTTCGCTCGCTCGTGCTGGGCTGCGCCGCGGCACTGGTATTGATGGCCGGCGGGTCGCCGCTGCATGCGCAGACTGTCGCCGTCATGGTCAATGGCGAACCGATCACCAATTACGACATCGACCAGCGCGCCAAACTGACTCAGCTTTCGACGCAGAAAATGCCGTCGCGGCAGGAAGTCATCGACGATCTGATCAACGAAAAGGTCAAGATCAAAGAGGGCAAGAAATTCAGTATCGACCCCTCCGCCTCCGACATCGATTCGTCCTACGCGATGATGAGTTCGCGGATGCGGATCACGCCGGACCAGCTCACCAAATCGCTCGAGAGCAAAGGCATACGTCCCGATACGCTGCGGTCCCGTATCAAGGCCGACATGGTCTGGAGCAGTCTCGTGCGCGGCCGCTACAAGGACAGCCTGCTGGTCGGCGAGAAAGACGTGAACTCCGCCATTCAAGTGAAAGGCGACGACAAGGCCGAGGTCGAGAGCTTCGAATATCAGATGCGCCCGATCGTGCTGATCGTGGCACGCGGCGCGGGAGCCGGAGCCACCGAGTCGCGCAAGAAGGAAGCGGAAGCGTTGCGTGCTCGCGTCCAGACCTGCGAGGACGCCGACCGGATGTTCAAGACGATGCAGAACGCGACGATCCGCGCGACGGTCTCGAAGACGTCGGCCGACCTGCCGCAGCCGCTTCGCGAACTGCTCGACAAGACGCCGATCGGATCGCTCACCGCGCCCGAAGTGACGCGCCAGGGCGTCGAAATGGTTGCGTTATGTTCGCGCAAGCCGACCACGGTCGACACGCCGAAGAAGCGCGAAATCCGCGAAAAGATGTACACCGAGAAGTACGAAGCGAAATCGAAGTCGTATCTGCGGGATGTGCGTAAGTCTGCGATGATCGAGTATCGCTAAAAAAATACCGCGCGTACTCGCGTAAGCGGGTATCCAGTCCACATGACATCTATCCCGCACAGTCTGGGTCCCCGCGTCCGCGAGGACGAACGGTGACCAGCATGACACCTCTGGCGCTGACGCTCGGCGAACCCGCGGGGATCGGTCCCGACATCGCGCTCGCTGCGTGGCTCCAGCGCGAAGCGCTGCAACTCCCTCCGTTTTATATCCTTGGCGATGCCGGTTTCATCGCCGCGCGGGCAAAGATGCTCGGCCTCGACATCGTGCTGAACGATGCGACACCTGAAAACGCGGCGGATATTTTCGCGTCTGCTTTGCCGGTGGTCCCGACCGGCGTTCAGACCACGGCGTCGCCCGGTCGGCCTGACTATAGCAGCGCGCCATCGGCGATCGCGTCGATCACGCAGGCGGTCGATCACGTCGCGGCCGGTCGCGCCGCAGCCGTCGTGACCAATCCGATCGCCAAGAGCGTGTTGTATCGCGCCGGCTTCTCGCATCCCGGCCACACCGAATTTCTCGCCGAACTCGCCGGGCGCGGTGGCCGGACGCCGATGCCGGTGATGCTGCTGTGGTCGCCGACGCTCGCCGTCGTGCCGGTCACGATCCATGTTTCGCTGCGCGACGCCGTCGCGCAACTCACCTCCGCGATGATCGTCGCCACCGCACGCATCGTCGTCGCCGACATGCGCGCGCGCTTCGGGCTCGCAAACCCGCGGCTCGCAGTCTCCGGCCTCAATCCGCATGCCGGCGAGGACGGCGCGCTCGGCCACGAGGACCAGAGCATGATCGCGCCCGCTGTCGCGACGTTGCGCGCGGAGGGCATCGACGTGCGCGGCCCCCTGCCCGCCGACACGATGTTTCATGCCGCCGCGCGCGCGACCTACGACTGCGCGGTGTGCATGTATCACGACCAGGCTTTGATCCCGGTGAAGACGCTGGCCTTTGACGATGCCGTCAACGTCACGCTCGGCCTGCCCTTCGTTCGGACATCGCCGGACCACGGCACGGCGTTCGACATCGCCGGCACCGGCCGCGCCAATCCGTCGAGCCTGATCGCGGCGCTGCGTTTGGCCGCGCGCATGGCGAATGAAAAATGAGCGCGATCGACGATCTGCCGCCGCTGCGCGACGTCATCGCGCGTCATGGTCTGGCGCCGAAGAAATCGCTCGGCCAGAATTTCCTGCTCGACCTCAATCTCCCCACGCGGATCGCGCGCGCAGCCGGTACGCTCGACGATTGCACGATCGTCGAAATCGGCCCCGGCCCCGGCGGCCTCACGCGCGCGCTGCTGGCGCTTGGTGCCAAACGCGTCATCGCCATCGAACGCGACGAGCGCGCTATCGGAGCGCTGCACGATATCGCGAAGCGTTATCCCGGCAGACTCGATGTCATCAATGCCGACGCGCTGACCTTCGATCCGCGCCCGCTGCTGAACGAGCGCGCGAAGATCGTCGCCAACCTGCCCTACAACATCGCCACCGTCCTGCTCACCGGCTGGCTCAGCGCCGAGCCTTGGCCTCCGTGGTACGATGCGATGGTCTTGATGTTTCAGCGTGAGGTCGCCGAGCGGATCGTCG
>JANMAN010000333.1:0-3395 GCA_031359885.1 Tardiphaga sp.
CATCTGGTCGTCATTGGCGGCACGCACGTCGACGCCGGAGAACATCACCGAGCCCTCGGCGATGCGCCCGGCGCGATCGAGGATGCGCATCACGGCAAATGAGGTGACGGATTTGCCGGAGCCCGACTCGCCGACGATACCCAGCGTTTCGCCCTTGGCGACCGAGATATTGACGTGCTGCACCGCCTTGACGATGCCGCGCCTCGTGGCGAATTCGACCGTGAGGTCCGAGACGTCGAGCAGAGGGATCTGATCCATGAACATCGGCTCACGTCCTTCGTGAGGGATCGACGATGTCGCGCAGGCCGTCGCCGAGCAAATTGAAGCAGAACACCGCGATCATCAGCGCAAGGCCGGGGAACAAGGCGATCCACCATTCGCCCGAGACCATGAAGGACGCGCCCTCCGCAACCATGATGCCCCACTCCGCCGTCGGCGGCCGCACGCCGAGGCCGATGAACGACAGGCCCGCTGCGTTCAGGATGGCGTAGCCCATCGTCAGCGACATCTGAACGATCATGATGGGCATGATGTTCGGCAGGATATGCACGAGAAGCACGCGCAATTCGCTGTTGCCGGAGAGCCGCGCGGCCTGCCCGAAGCCGGCCTCGCGGCGCACATTGGCCTCGGCGCGGGCGACGCGGGCGTAAAGCGGAAAGTTGACGATCGCGGTCGCGATGATGATGTTCTGCACGGTGTTGCCGAGCGCCGCGACGATGCCCATCGCCAGCACGAACAGCGGAAACGCCATGATGGTGTCCGCGGCGCGGCCGACGATGCGATCGGTCCAGCCACCGAAGAAGCCTGCCGCAATGCCGGCGAGTCCACCCATCAAAAATACCAGCACGACGGAGGCTACCGCGATGAACACGTCGAGCCGCGTCGCGACGATGACGCGGCTGAAAATGTCGCGCCCAAGTTGGTCGGTGCCGAACCAATGCGCCGCCGATGGCGGCTTCAGCGTCTGTGTGGTGTCGCTGGCCAGCGGGTCATACGGCACCACGTAAGGCCCAACGATTGCCGCAAGCAGGATGACGATCAGCAGCCCGAAGGCAAAAGCCGTCACGAGATTTTCGGCGAGGATATAGCGTGCATGCGAGAGCGTCGCGGCAAAGCCGGATTTGTGAACGACGACGGGCGTATCGACGGGAGCAATCGTGGTCATCGGGCTTCCCCGTTTACCGAGAGGGGTACAATCGCCTTTGCCATGCCAGACTCGTCACCCATCTTTGATTGGGCATGATCTGATCCGAAAACCGGACGGCCACTTTTCGAGATCATGCCCTAACCCTCCAGCCGAACGCGGGGATCAATCACGCCATAGAGAATGTCGATGATGAGATTGAGCAGGACATACATGACGGCCATCGTCAGCACGAAGCCCTGCACCGGCGCGAAGTCCGACGAGATCAGCGCTTCCACCGCATAGGAGCCGATGCCGGGCCATGCGAACACCTTCTCGACCAGCACGTTGGCGCCGAGCAAGAACGAAAACACCATCGACAGCGTGGTGATGACCGGCAGCATCGCGTTGCGGAACGCGTATGTGACGATGACCGTGCGCGGCGTGAGACCGCTGGCGCGAGCGGTGCGAACAAAATCCGACGCGAGTACCGCGAGCATCGACGCCCGTGTCATGCGCGCAATCGGCGCAAGCGAGAAGATCGCAAGCGTTGCCGTCGGCAAAATGAGCTGGTTCAGCGCCGACCGAAACGCCTCGACATCGCGCGCGATCAAGCTGTCGATCAGATAGAAATTCGTAACCGGTGGCGGCGTGGTGGCGAAAACATCGAGCCGCCCGAGCGGTGCGGGCGACCAGCCGAGCCTGAAATAAAAGATGTAGACCAGCACCAGTCCTGTGAAGAATACCGGCAACGACACGCCTGCGGTCGTCGTAATCCGACACAGATGATCGATCCAAGAGCCGGGTCGCGTCGCGGCGAGAATGCCGAGCGGAATCGCGATCACGACCGACAATAACAGGCCGAGAAGCGTCAGCTCTGCCGACGCCGGCAGCCGGTTTTTGATTTCAGTTGCGACCGGCTGGCCGGTGGTCAGCGAATTGCCGAAATCGCCGCGCGCGAGATCGGCCGTGTAACGGAAGAATTGCTCAATCAGCGGTTTGTCGAGACCGAGTTGTTTGCGGATTTGCTCGATCGCCTGCTTGTCGGCGGCGGGGCCGGCGAAGTACGCAGCAGGGTCGCCGGGCAGCGCGCGCGTCAGCAAGAACGTCACGATCACGACGCCGATCAGCGATGGAATCGCGAACATCAGGCGCTTGCCGATCATGGAGAGCATGGCGACGCCTCGCAACGAATGCTGCGTGCTCCCCTCCCCCTTGCGGGGAGGGAGAAGCTCGGCTGTGCCTTGCGCGCCTCGCACGTCATGACCGCTTACGCCTTCACCATCGCGCGGTAATCGAGCCGGCGGTGAAACCAGTACTGATAGCCCGAGATGTTTTTCTGCATGGCGACGTTGACATAGGGCTGGTACAGCGGGATCCGCGGGATGTCGTTGAAGGCGAGATCGACGAAGCCCTTCACGTCCTTGTCGTAGTCGGCTGTAGCACCCGTGGCCGCCGCGATGCGCGCACCGTCGATGAACTTGTCCATCGCGGGCGATTTATAGCTCATCGTGTTGAACACGGAATTATTGCCGTGATAGCACCAGAAGAAGAAGTACTCGGGATAATCGAGCCAGCCCGAAAACACGTTGGTGTAGAGCGGCATTTCCTTCTTGTTCAATTCCGTGCGCCAATTCGCGCCGGGAATTTTGTTGATCGTGGTGCGGATCCCGATCTGGCCGAGGCTTTCCTGCACTAGCACGCACAGCGGCTCGTTGACGACGGCGAAGCCGAGGTCGAACGACAATGTCGTCTCGAAACCGTTGGGATAGCCGGCCTCCGCCAATAGTGCCTTGGCCTTCGCCATATCGGTGTTGAACTTGGTCGGCTGCGGCCACGCGACTTCGATCGGCTTGCTCGCGGACGCGCCGAACATCGGATTGGCGAGGCCGAACAGCACCGCGTCGACGATCTTCTGATAGGGAATCGCGTAGGCGACGGCCTCGCGCACCTTCGGATTGTCGAACGGCGGCTTGGTCACGTTCATGCCGATATACTGAATGCCGTTCGAGAACGGCAACGACACGACGTTGAGTTTTCCGCTGGATTTGAGCTCCTGAAAATCCTTGTACGGCAACTCGTAGGAGATATCCGCATCGCCGCGTTCCAGCAGGGCGCGGCGGTTTCCGGCCTGCGGCACCATTCGCCAGATCACACGCTTGATCTTCGGCATCGGGCCGGACACCCAGGCATCGTTGCGCTCCATCACCACTTCGGTGCCGGCGGTCCATTTCGTGACGCGATAGGCACCGCTGCCCGCGGTCTGCTGCTT
>JANMAN010000357.1:0-1944 GCA_031359885.1 Tardiphaga sp.
CCAGGTTGGAGCGCCCGACGGTGTCGATCCAGTAGGGTCGCGTGATCTGGCGGCCGAGCTGCACCGATAGCGTCTGGTCGAGCAGCGAGAAGAACGGCTTCGGCCCCGCTGGCGGCATATCGCTCACCGGCAGGAAATCCACCACGAGCCCAAGCCTCTGTTGGGCGATGCGCTTGATGACCGTGCGGTCCTTGTCTTGCGGATACCCCGCATAGACGTCGATGAGGCCCGCGATGTCCTGCACGACGGCTGCCGATAGACGCCGCGTCACGGTGTTCCAGTGGCGCTCCATGAACACGAAGGCGACGACAGATTGCAGCACCACCATCGGCACGATCATGATCAGCAGCGCGCGAGCATAGAGCCCGGTCGGCATGATCCCCTTGAACGCGTTTCCGAACCGGTTGTTGAGCGCGTAAGCGCGCCGCGACGCCGTGCGGATCAGCGTCAGCCCGGCGTCGATCGTGCTCATGCGCAAAACCGTTCGATCGCAAACATCATGGCGACGCCACCAGCCGGTAGCCGATGCCGCGCGCGGCTTGCAGGAATAGCGGATTGGCTGGATCGGCTTCGATCTTGCGACGCAGGCGATTGATCTGCACGTCCACAGCGCGCTCGTTGGCACCGCCGCCACCGCCGGTCAGATCGCCGCGCGGCACGGTCTCACCGGGCGCGAGCGCCAGGACGCGCAACATGTCGCGCTCGCGGTCGGTCAGATGCACGATCTCCTCGCCTCGGCGCAATTCGCCGCGCTCGAGATGATACACATAAGGTCCGAACGAGACTTGCTCGATCTGCGCAACGACGACCGGCGTCGCGCGCTTCAGGATGTTGCCGATGCGCAGCACCAGCTCGCGCGGCTCGAACGGTTTCGCGACGTAATCGTCCGCGCCGAGTTGCAGACCCTCGATGCGACTTTCCGGTTCGCTCTTGGCCGTCAGCATGATGATCGGCACCGCCGACGACGTGCGGATAAAACGCGCGAGATCAAAGCCGGTCTCGCCGGGCATCATGACGTCGAGGATCAGCAGATCGAAATGCAGGCCGATCAGCTTGGCCCGCGCATCCTTCGCGCTCATCGCGGTGGTGACGCGGTAGCCTTCGCGCGACAGCAGCCGCGACAGCAGATCACGGATGCGGCGATCGTCATCGACCAAAAGCAGATGCGGCGCATCGTCGGCCGGATTGGTTGCGGGGTTCGATACGAGTGCGGTCTGCATCATGGTCGATCCTTTTGCATCGCCCGGTCGCTCGTCATGATCGCATCAAGCACTTTGTCGGGGTCGTCGCGGTCAATCATCCCGCGCAGAAACTGGCGCACGGCGTCCGCACTTTCGAGCGATAGCCCGTCCATCGCGCGGTCGATGCGGTCGGTCTGCAGCCCGGCGAGTTTGGCGACCAATGCCTCGCCCTTCGCGGTGGCGAAAAGGAGGCGCTGACGGCGGTCGGCTGCCCCGGCTTTCTGCACGATATAGCCTTCGTCGAGCAATTGTTTGAGCACGCGGCCAAGCGACTGCTTGGTAATCCTGAGCACATCGAGCAAGTCCGCGACCTTGAGGCCGGGATAGCGCTGCACGAAATGCACGACGCGGTGATGCGCCCGGCCGAAGCCAAACGCCTCCAGCACATGGTCGGCGTCGCCGACGAAGTCGCGATAGGCAAAGAACAAAAGCTCGATGATGTCCCAACGCTGCGCATCCGTGCCCATGCCCGCCTCGCGAGGGGCTTGGGTGACCGTTGAGAAATTTATGTCAGCCATATTGACGTATCTACGTTGCAATGTTACAAAACTGACCATCGAAGCGAAATAATCGGTCGCACGCTGGCGTTAGCGACCTGATCGAACATACTGGACTTCAAGCATTCTGCCAAAACCAAGGTTTCCGCTGCACGGCGCGAAAACCTGACGTAGAACCAATACAACGCGCGCATCAGCGCAGCCGC
>JANMAN010000291.1:0-1727 GCA_031359885.1 Tardiphaga sp.
ACGATGACTTCACGCACGCCCTCGTCGGTCTCGATAACAGCACCAGCGCCGCGCGCGGACGCCGCCATCGCCTGCGTGATCGCGCCCATGCCACCGATGGCGTGGCCCCAGACACCCTTCTTGCCGTTCACTTCGCCGAACGCATGATGCAGCATCACATAGGCCGAGCCCGCCGCGTAGGGGCTAGCGTAATTGCCGACGATAGCGTCGAAGCCGAACAGCGCCTTGACGAGATCATGGTCGAAGCGATCGTCGAGCATCTCGCCGGCCGAAATCGTAAACAGATCCAGCAGCAGGCGCTGGTTTTCGATCGAAAGCCCGCGCAGGATGTTGGCGGTGCCGAGCGCGTTGATGGCTTCGCGAACACCGCCTGCGCTGAAGCCCGCGACGAGATTCGGTGGCGCGCGCAGCACGAAAGCCCGCAGCACGTCGGCGATCGTTTCCAGCTCGCGCGTGAAAGCCTCGTAGCGCGGCGCGTCCTTGGGGCTGATCTTGGCGAGCGAGTTGTGGGTGCGGCCTTCGCCGGTCAAAAAATAGGAGCCATCCGGCGCGGGCAGAAAGTTCTGCGCGCGGCGCTCGACGTTTTTCAAACCGTGATCGTGCAATTGCAGATCCGCAATGATTTGCGGGTTGAGCAGGCTCACCGTGTAGGCCGCGACCGAGTTGCGGAAGCCCGGATAAAACTCCTCCGTCACCGCCGCGCCGCCGACCACCTTGCGGCGCTCGACGACGTGCACGCGCAGCCCCGCTTTGGCCAGATAGGCCGCGCAAGTCAGTCCGTTATGGCCCGCGCCGATGATGCAAACGTCCGTCTCGGTCATGCGAGGTTCATACCTGTCTTTGACATATCTGTCAGGTCGTGGTTCCCGATTGCCCGATCCCGACCGCTGTGGTTTTGTCCCCCGCCGGCATCAGCCGGTACAGGCTGGAGCTTTCATGACATCGCCAATGCCAACAGCCGAGCCGATTTCGGCGTCCCGCAACCGGTTGGTTCTCGTCGTCTACACCGCGTCGATTTTCACCAGCGCGCTGTTGTTGTTTTCGGTGCAGCCGCTGTTCACCAAGATGGTGTTGCCGCGGCTCGGCGGCTCGCCCGCGGTGTGGTCGGTGGCAATGGTGTTCTTCCAGTCGTTGCTGTTGGGCGGCTACGCCTATGCCCACTTCCTGATGCAGGTAAAGAACCGGATGGTGCCCGTGGTGGTGCATCTGGTGTTGTTGGTGATCGCGTTGCTGACGCTGCCGCTGTCGATCTCGGACGGCTGGGGCACGCCGCCGACGTCGGGCTACGCGTTCTGGCTGCTCGGGCTGTTCGCGGTCTCGATCGGGTTGCCGTTTTTTGCGCTCGCCGCCAACAATCCGCTGCTGCAAGCCTGGTTCGTCCGCACCGGCCATCCGCAGGGGCCGGACCCGTACTTTCTCTATGCGTCGTCGAACATCGGAAGCTTTCTCGCGCTGCTGTCCTATCCGATCATGCTCGAGCCGATGTTCACGCTGCGCGCGCAGAACATGATCTGGACCGGCGGCTACGGCCTGCTGATTCTGCTGATCGCGTGCTGTGGCGTGTTGCTGCTGCGCTCGCCGGCGATGACGACGCTGCCGTCGCGCGATGAAGACATCGACGCACCCGCGCCATCATGGATGCTGCGCGCACGCTGGATATTCTTAGCCGCCGTCCCGTCAGGCCTCTTGATCGCCGTCACCGCGCATATCTCGACCGACGTTGCCGC
>JANMAN010000394.1:0-1922 GCA_031359885.1 Tardiphaga sp.
AAGGCCGACATCGACCCGGCGAAAGTGGTTCGCGTTGCGCTCGATGAACGCCGTCTCGGTTGCGAGACGCCGCGCGGCTGCACGATTATCGGCTCGAACATGAAAATGCCGGCGCGGTTTGCTGCATTCGATTGCTGGGCGGGTGCCGTCGCCTGCCGCGATGCCGGACGGTTGCCGCTTTCGCCCACGTTGCAGCTATGCAATCGCCGGATGCGAGAAACCGCAGGCGATGGTTGATGTCGGTCCGGAATTGCGCGCGCGTTGCTGGCGCTCGCCCGATCTCGTTCTCCCCGGCGCGATGAACACATGAGCCAGGCATCGCCTATCGCCAAGACTGCGGAACGCGTCGTACTCAATGTGCGCGATCTGCGCGTTCTGTTTCCGACACGAGACGGCCGCCAGACTGTGAAAGCCGTAGATGGCGTCTCGTTCGACGTGTATGCCGGCGAGACCTTCGGGATCATAGGTGAGTCCGGCTCCGGTAAGACCACGATCGGCCGGGCTCTGGTTTCGCTGCTTAATCCGAGCGACGGCACGATTCTGCACGACGGGGTCGATCCTACGACGATGTCGCGGAGTGCATTCCGCAGACACCGGCGCGATTATCAGATCATCTTTCAGGATCCGAATGCCGCCCTCAATCCGCGCATGACGGTCCTCGACAGCATCATGGAGCCGCTGCTTGTGCTGGGGGAAACAACCGCTTCGCGGCGAAAGGCCGCTCTGGAGGCGCTCTCTCGGGTCGGCCTGTCGCCCGAGATCGCATCGCGCTATCCGCATCAATTGTCCGGAGGGCAGAAACAACGCGTCAACATAGCGCGCGTGCTGATGGTGCGGCCTAAGGTCATCGTGTGCGACGAGGTGGTGGCTGCGCTCGATGTGTCGATCCGTGGCGACGTGCTGAACCTGTTCGCCGATCTTCAACGTCAGTATGGCCTCACCTATGTCTTCATCACGCATGACATCTCGGTCGTCTCACATATTTCAGACCGTATTGCGGTGACGTATCTCGGTCGCATGATGGAATTGGGACCTGCTGAAGCGGTAATCGACACGCCGTTGCATCCCTATACCTGCGCGCTGCTGTCAGCAGAGCCTGTGCCGCTGCCGTCGGCGTTGCGGAGCAGCCGCCGCATTATCCTCGAAGGCGAAATTCCGAATCCGATCTCACCGCCATCTGGATGCCGCTTCCACACGCGTTGTCCGTCTGCGCAATCGCAATGCCGCGACGCCGAACCGGACTGGCGCGAACTAGCGCAAGGTCATTTCGTTGCCTGCCATTTCACTACGGCCGACGGGCCGCCGCCGCCTTTCGATGCGATCGCTTCAAAACAAAAACAGCATATACCAGGAGGAATCTCATGACCGACCGCAGCTTCATCGTCACTCTGCACCGTCGCGATCTGCTTGTGCTGCTCGGCGCGACCGCCGCCACGACGGCGCTGCCGTCGTCGCTGTTCGCGCAGGCGGCGAAGAAGGGCGGCGTTCTCAAGATCGCCGCGCCCGCCAATCCGTCGTCGTTGGATCCCGCAGCAGGTGGCGCGGGGTCGGACCACACGATCCTGTGGACGATGTACGACACCCTCGTGGAATGGGACTATGAGACACTCACGCCGGCGCCGGGACTTGCGAAATGGTCGTTTCCAGATCCTAAGACGATGGTGCTCGACATCTCGCCGAACATCAAATTTCACGACGGTACTTCGCTCGATGCCGAAGCCGTCAAGTTCAATCTGGATCGCAACCGTTCGGACTCGCGATCCAACGTCAAAGCTGACCTCACCAGTATCGAAGAAGTCGCCGTCTCAGGGCCGCTACAGGTCACGCTGAAGCTGAAGAACCCAGACACCGCGCTGCCTGCGATCCTATCCGACCGGGCCGGTATGATGGTGTCGCCAACCAACATCAAGGCGCTCGGAAAC
>JANMAN010000433.1:0-3881 GCA_031359885.1 Tardiphaga sp.
GTGCGATCGTGTTTCTCGCCGGCGACGCGTCCGCGCTCATGACGGGTTCGTCGCTGGTGATCGACGGCGGCTGGACGGCGGATTGAGGTTACTGCCGTCATTGCGAGAAGCATCGTTCCTCGTTTCGAGGAACGACTGCGACGAAGCAATCCAGTTTCTGCCGAAAGACTGGATTGCTTCGCTCGATGTCATATCGACGAAATCGTAGATATGACGCCGGCTCGCAATGACGAGGGAACGGCTAGATGATCCTGCTCTTGCGGTCGCCCCAATAGCGATCACGCAACAGTCGTTTGTAGAGTTTGCCGGTCGGCAGGCGCGGCAATTCAACCTCGTAGTCGATCGAGCGTGGCATCTTCTGCCGCGACAAATGTTTGGCGCAGAACACCAGCAGCTCGTCCGTCAACGCAGCATCGGATGTAACGCCGGGCATCGGCTGCACCACGGCTTTCACCTCTTCTCCGAGGTCCTCATTCGGGACGCCGAACACGGCTGCATCGGCCACCTTCGGGTGGGTGATGAGCAGGTTCTCGCATTCTTGCGGATAGATGTTCACGCCGCCGGAGACGATCATGAAGGTCGCGCGGTCGGTGAGATGCAGGAAGCCGTCGTCGTCGACATAGCCGACATCTCCGACCGTGCTCATACTGCCGTCCCGCGATCGCGATTCCATCGTGCGCGCCGGATCGTTGAAATATTCGAATGGCGTCGCGGTCTTGAACCATAACGTGCCGGACTGCCCTTTTGGTGTCGGCTCCATATCGTCGTCGAGCACATGCAATTCGCCGAGCAACACTTTTCCAACGGTGCCGCGATGGGCAAGCCATTGCTCGCTGTCGCAGGCGGCAAAGCCAAGCCCTTCGGTCGCACCGTAATATTCGTGGATGATCGGTCCCCACCAGTCGATCATCTGTTCCTTCACCTGCGGCGGGCAGGGTGCCGCGGCATGGATCGCCACTTCGAGCGACGACAGATCGTATGCTTTGCGTTTCTCCTCCGGCAGTTTCAGCATGCGCGAGAACATCGTCGGCACCAATTGCGTATGCGTCGGCCGGTATTTTTCGATCAACGCCAGATACTGCTCTGGATCGAATTTCTCCATGATGATGGCGGTGCCGCCATTGCGGATGACGAGATTCACGGCCGCCTGCGGCGCAGAGTGATACAGCGGCGCTGGCGAGAGATACGTCAGGCCTTCGCGGTACTTCCACATCGTGTTGAGGAATGCGAACAGCGGCAGACCCTTCGCCGGCGGCTCATCCGGTAGCGGCCGCACGATGCCTTTGGGGCGGCCCGTGGTGCCGGACGAATACAGCATCGCAGTGCCGATCGCTTCGTCCGGAATCGGCGTCGTCGGCATGCCGCGCACGGCATCGTCATAGTTCAGGATTTTGTCGCCGTCGCCGGGACCGCCGACCACAAGCGCGATCTCGATCTTCGGGCACTGTTTCAACGCCTCGGTCGCAATCTCGCGGGTCTCTTGCGAGAAGATCAGCAGCTTCGAGTCCGAATTGTTGACGATGTAGACGAGTTCGTCGGCTGTCAGGAACGAGTTCACGCAGGTGAAATATAGCCCAGCGCGTTCGCCGGCACCGCAGCACTGCAGATAGTGCGCGTTGTTTTCCATGAAGATCGCGTAGTGGTCGAGCCGCTTCAAACCGTGTCGGCGTAGGAAGTGCGCGAGTTGGTTGCTGCGTGCTTCCAACTCGGCATAGGTGACGGTCTCGCCCGTCTTGGCCATGATGAAAGCCGGCTGGCTGGCGCGTGCCGCGACGTGGATACCCGTATACATTTGCGTTTCCCCCTTAAGTCCGCATGCCGCGTCTTGTGCGCGATCGATGCGATGATCTTAATCTACGTCGCGCCGTCTTTGGAATAGTCGGATTTGTCCGTCGTCGGGCTTGGTCCCACTGCGGTGCGCTTTTTACGCGCGCGCAAATCGATCACGCCGTCGCTCGTGCAGGGGTCGCGTCCATCGGTGAAAATCTGATGCTTCTGAATTTTCTGCGTCCCGGTGGTCGGCAGCGTATCGACGAACAACATCCAGCCCGGTGTTTTGTAGTAGGCCAGCTCCGCGTTGCAATGCGCGAACAAGATTTCGGCAGCGTGATGTTTTGCCGACTCATCGGCCAGCACGACACAAGCGAAGACTTCCTCTTCGCGCACATCATCGGGGACCGCGAGCACTGCAACCTGCTTGACGAGATCATGCGCCTGCAACACCGCTTCGACCTCGGCGGCGGCAATGTTTTCGCCGGAGCGGCGGATGATGTTCTTCTTGCGATCGACGAAATGCAGCATGCCGTCGTCGCTTTGCCGCACCGTGTCGCCGGTATGAAACCAGCCGCCGCGCCATGCCTCTTCGGTGGCTGCGTCGTCGTCGAGATAGCCGGAAAAGAAATCGCGTCGCGGTTGTTCGGCCGAATAGCGGATGGTCATCTCGCCGCTCTCGCCGCGCAGCACTTCGTTGTCGTTCTCATCGACGACGCGGACCTGGACGCCGGGCACCGCCTTGCCGAAGGCGCGGGTGCCCACGCGGCGTGGTGCTTCATTGTCGATCAGTACGCGGACCATTTCCGTCATGCCCCACACTTCGAGCAACGGGAAGCCGAAGCGCGCCTCGAACAGGCCGTGCAACTGCGGTTCCGCGCCTGCACCGAAGCCGAAGCGAATAACGTGCTCGCGTTCTGCAGGGGATGGTGGCGTGTTCAGCAGCATCGGCACGATCACGCCGAGATAATGCACGATCGATGCACGGGTCTGGCTGGCTTCATCCCACCACCGCAGCGGATGAAAGCGGTCGGTCTGGATGTGGCACGAGCCGCTTATAATCGCGCAATGGAAAGCCAGAATGGAAGAATTCACGTGATAGGCCGGCAGCGGATTGTAAATGCGCTCGCCGTCCGGATCGAATGCCGCGAGATGTCCGCGCGTCGCGTACCAGACGCCGCAGGACACCTCGTAGCCATGCGAAAGGACGCATCCTTTCGGGCGACCCGTGGTGCCTGACGTGTAGAGAATGCTCGCGGGTGTGGCCGACGACGCCGCGTCGTCGCGCGCGGGCCGCAAGGGTGCCGGCAGCGCCGAGAGATCGTCGAATAAAATAACGGGCGGCGTGTGCGTGGCGAGTGCGATGCCGGCAAGCAATTGATCGCAGCGATCCTCTGCGACGATCACGAGGTCGGCCTTTGAATTGTCGATCAGATAGGCGATCTCGGCCGCGCGGTAATCGGGATTGATCGGCACGATGCAGATGCCGAGCGTATTCAACGCCAGTTTGTGCAGAAAATGTTCGGGACGGTTGTCGAGCAGCATCGCGACGCGGTGGCCATGGCCGAAGCCCGCGGCGCTGTAGATCGTAACGAGTTGGCCAACCTCGCGCGCGGCGGTCGCGAAGTCGATCTCGTAACCATCTGGATGATAATTGCGGTGCGGGCCTTTGGGTGCGCAAAGAAACGGCCGCGTCGCAAAGGCCTCGGCTGCGCGTGCGAATGCATCGCCGATTGTCGTCGTTTCGTCGGTCGCGATCACGCCGCGTGGCTGCACTGCGCAGCGGTCTCCAGCAGACGGCGTGCCTGCTTCAAATGAGGCATATCCAGCATTTGGCCGTCGAGCCCGACGACGCCGTCGTTAGATTTCGCGAAGGCCTCGACCACGCGCGTCGCCCAAGTAACTTCAGCCTCGGTGGGCGTAAAAGCGCGGTTGATGACCGCGACCTGATCCGGGTGGATCGCCATCATGCCCCGAAAGCCGTCACGCTTGCCGGCAATGGCATAAGCTTCAAGCCCGGCGAGGTCGCGGAAATCCGGATACACGGTTTCGATCGGCGTGACGCTGGCCGCGACAGCGCCCGTCAGGCACAGCGACCGCGCCATCTGGTA
>JANMAN010000451.1:0-1939 GCA_031359885.1 Tardiphaga sp.
CAGCAGGCCCAGGGCATAGCGCGAGCGCCAGAAGCCAGGAGCTTCCGGGTGCGGCAGGGAGTCGGGGCCGGTGCGAAGAGGTGTCATGGCGCTCACCTACTTCGTTGCGAGAGAAAGAGGGTGCAGTCGGTTCATGTGGTCACGAGACTCGGGGAGTTTGGCTTCGCAACCGGAGCGTCAGGCTATGGAAACGTCCGGCATCGGCCTGTCGCTGGGCGGTGGCACCACGCCTTCGGCATCGAGCACCTCCCGGGCAAGTCGAAAGGCCTCGACGCCGGCCGGCACACCGGCATAGACCATGACCTGGATCAACGTGTCGCGGAGCTCGTCGAGGGAGCAACCGTTGCGCAGCGCGCCGCGAAAATGCAGTTTGAACTCGTGCGAGCGGTTCAAGGAAGCGAGAATGCACAAGTTGTTGAGACTGCGCTGTTGATCGGTCAGTGCTGTGCGTCCCCAGACACCGCCCCAGCAGTATTCGGTGACCATCTCTTGGAGGTCTCGATTGAAGCTGTCCGCGGTGGCGAACGCCTTGGTGACGAACTCCGGGCCGAGTACCCGTGAGCGCGCGTCGATCCCGGTTTTGAACAGTGAATCTTCCATGTTCGGTACCCTACGTCGATGACCGAACGACAGACCCACGAGGCATTCGCGGTCAAATACGCCGAACGCGATGCACGCCGGCCCGAGCACTTTCTGGGTGGCGATCGGCGCGACGTTCCGATGCCGGTGGACTACTTCCCTTTTCGGCTGGGTTAGGCCGACTCGGCTCGTCCCCCGTGACCGACAGTGCGATTAGCGTGGCCTCATGCGAATCGGATTGACGATGTTTCCCACGGATCGCGGCATTCAACCGATGGAACTTGCTCGCGAGGCTGAGGCCCGCGGGTTTGATTCGATCTGGTTTCCCGAACACTCACACATACCGTGCAGCCGCCAGACGCCTTGGGGCGGCATCGAGGGAGCGCCACCGCTACCGGAGGAATATTGGCGCACGCATGACCAGTTCATAGCCTTGACCGCGGCCGCTGCGGTAACGACGAAACTGCGCCTGGGCACTGGCATCACTCTCGTCGCTCAGCGTGATCCTCTTTGGCTGGCGAAAGAGGTTGCCTCTCTCGATGTGATCTCCGGCGGTCGATTCCTGTTCGGTGTCGGCTTCGGATGGAACCACGAGGAGATGCAATCTCACGGCGTGGATATCGCGCATCGACGCGCCGTGGTCCGCGAGAAGGTGCTTGCGTGCAAGGCGCTATGGACCCAGGAGGAAGCACAGTTCCACGGTCAGTACGTCAACATCGAACCGTCATGGGCGTGGCCGAAACCGGTGCAATTTCCCCACCCGCCGATCATCGTCGGCGCCTCGCCGAAGGATCTCCACTTTCGCCTCATCGTCGAGTACGCCGATGGGTGGATGCCGATCGAAGGTCGGTGGCCGATCGGCGATGCTTGGATCAAGCTGCAACAGCTTGCCGAATCTTCTGGCCGGGATCCGGCGACGCTGAGCCTCGGTGTGTTCGGTGCCAAGCCGGATGCGACCCACATAGCCGAGCTCGTCGAGATCGGTGCCAGTGACTGTGCCCTGTTGCTTCCGCCGCTCGATCGGGACAAAGCGTTGGAGAAGATGGACTCGTACGCGCCGCTTGTCGAGGAATTCAACGGCGCGGCAACGACCTGAATCGGATTGCTGACTGATGGCACGAGGGGGCACTCCGGCGATCGTTGCCCTGAATGCCGCTGGGGTGCACTTTCACGTGCACGAGTTCGTGTCGGATCCAGCGGAGCGAAACTACGGTCAGGCCGCCGCGCTGGCCCTCGGCGTCGAGCTCGAACGGGTCTTCAAGACGTTGATCGCCACCGTCGACGATCGAAATCGCGTCGTCGCGATCGTGCCCGTCAGTGGTCAGCTGTCGTTGAAGGAGCTCGCAGCAGCCGTGCGCGG
>JANMAN010000481.1:0-3008 GCA_031359885.1 Tardiphaga sp.
GCCAGCCGATCAATCGCCGGTCCTTTGCCGGCGATTGATCGGCGAAGCAATCCAGTCTTATTTGGACTAAGAGAAAAGACTGGATTGCTTCGTCGCATCGCCCCTCGAAGACGAGGGGCTTACTCCTCGCAATGACAACGAGACTCCCCATGCGTTTCGCCGCCATCGCCGACGTGCACGGAAATTACCTCGCGCTGGAAGCGGTGCTGGCCGACATCCGCGCACAGGGCATCGACGACATCGTCAACCTCGGCGACATGGCGAGCGGTCCGCTCGATGCACGACGCACCCTCGACATCATGATGACGATGAACGCGACGAGCGTGCGCGGCAATCACGATCGCTATCTCACCGACTACAAACTCGACGATATGTGGCCGTCGGATCGACTTGCGCATGGACAACTCGACGCAGCGCATCTCGATTGGCTGCGCGCGCTGCCGCTCGAGGCCATGTATCGTGGCGATGTTTATCTCTGTCACGCGACGCCGACCGACGACAACACCTACTGGATGGAAGCCGTCACATCGGACGGCACCATCCACATGGCCGCCATCGAAGATATCGAGGCCAAGGCGGCTGGCATCGGCCAATCGTTGATCCTCTGCGCCCACACGCATATTCCGCGTGCCGTCCGGCTTCGCGACGGGCGCATGATCGTCAATCCCGGCAGCGTCGGCTGCCCCGGCTATCGCGACGTCACGCCCTATCCGCATCTGATGCAGACCGGGACGCCCGACGCCTGCTACGCGATCCTTCAGCGCGAGGTCGGTGACTGGCAGGTGACGTTTCGACACGTCCCCTACGATCACGACGCGATGGCCGCGCTGGCCCGGCAGAACGAACGGCCGGAATGGGCGAGCGCGCTCGCGACGGGGTGGATTCGGTAACAAAAAAGCCGGCGAGGTCATCGCCGGCTTTTTTTCAGCTCACAAAAGCGAGATCACACAGCGGCGGTGATCCACTGCTGCAGCTTCTGCTTCGGCGCGGCACCGACCTGACGCGAAGCCATCTCGCCGCCCTTGAAGATCATCAGCGTCGGGATCGACATCACGCCGTATTTCGACGCGGTCTGCGGGTTCTCATCGACGTTGAGCTTGAGGATTTTCACCTTGTCGCCCATCACGCCGGAAATCTCGTCCAGCGCCGGCGCGATCATGCGGCAGGGGCCGCACCATTCGGCCCAGAAATCGACCACGACCGGCCCGGTCGCCTTGAGGACTTCCGCTTCGAAATCGGCATCCGATACTTTGCCTACGGCCATGATGGTATTCCTTTAGTGGGCGACGCACATCGCGCCCTGATTTGTGGACTTGAAGGTAGGAACGCCGCCAGCCTTGGTCAAGGCAGGACCACCCGATCGCGGGAACTGTCCAGCGCGGCGGGAGGCAGCTCCATCATATCGGGCGTTTCGGTCCACAACAGCGCCGCGCGGACCGGTTTGCCCGGGTGCAACTTCATGAGCACGGCCCGGTAGAGCGCAAGCTGCCGGACATAGGCCTGCGGAACGCCGGCAAGATCGCGCGGCGGCGTGTGGTTGGTCTTGTAATCGACGATCAGCACCTCTTGCGGCCTCACGACCAGCCGGTCGATCTGGCCGGACACCAGTGCGGTTTTGCCGCCGAGCTGATCGACGCGGCCAACGATCGCGACCTCCGCGCGGCTACCGGGCGCGAACAGCGCCGCGAAGCGCGCATCCGCGACGATGGCGAGGATTTGCGCGACGAGCGCCGCCCGCTCCGCCTCCGGCCAAGTGGCGGCGTTGCGCGCGAGATATTTCAGCGCGGCATCTTCCCGCCGGTCCTGCGGGATGTCCGGCAGCGATTGCAGCAGCCGGTGCACCAGCGAGCCGCGTTGCAGTGCCCGCGCACGCAACGCCGGATCGTCGCCGCCGCGGACCCGAAAGCCGTCGTCGTCCGCGCCGTCGGACGGCCGCAGCACGGTCTCGGACGCAGCCGGGCGTGACGCTTGCGTCCGCAGCCACGGCGGCAACTCGGCTTGAACAACGGCCGCCGACCCCGCCACGGCCGCGAGCGCCGGCATCACGTCGTCGCGGCGCGAATAGCGCTTCACGACGCCGTCCGGCGGCGGCACGTTCTCCATATGCAGCACGGTGTCGGTAAACGCCTTGTCGAGCCCCTTGGCGACGAGGTCGTACCACGAGAGGGGCCGGACCTCCTTGCGGTTGCCCGGCATGCAGCCGCCGACGATGAGGCGATCCGCGGCGCGCGTCATCGCGACATATAACAGGCGGCGGTATTCGTCTTCGGCATCGGCGATCATCGCCGCGCGTGCTTCCGCGACCGCGGGCGGATCGTCCGCCTTGCGCCCGGCCCACACCACGACGCCCGCATCGGCTTGCGGCAGATGAATTAGGTTCAGCCGAGCGGTATCAGCCGGCGACGTCGTCGTGTCGACGAGAAACACCACCGGCGCTTCCAGCCCCTTCGCGCCGTGGACGGTCATCACCCGGACTTCGTCGCGGGTCATTTCCATGTCGCGCTTCACCTCGGTGTCGGCCGCACGCAGCCATGCCATGAAGCCCTGCAACGAAGCCGGTGCGCGGCGCTCATAGCCGAGCGCCAGTTCGAGAAACTCGTCGATCGCGTCGTTGGCCTCATAGCCGAGGCGCTTGAGAATTCGCGCGCGGCCAAGATCGCTGCCGAGCAGCCACGCATAAAACGCGAACGGCGTGTCGTGCATCGCGCGCGCCTCACAGGCACGCAGCCGCCGCAACGCCGCGTCGAGCTTCGCATCGTCTTTCGCATGTTGCGTCAGGGCGTCACGAAGCGAGCCTTTGCGCTGCCACGCCATCTTGAACAAATCGTCGTCGTCGAGCCCGAACAGCGGACTCTTCAACACCGTCGCCAGAGCCAGATCGTCCTGCGGCAACAAAATCGCATCGGCAAGATTCATCAAATCGATGATCGCGATGTGCGCGGTGAGCCGCAGCCGGTCCGCACCGGCGACCGGCGTGCCGGCATGCTTCAAGGCCTGGATGATCGCAT
>JANMAN010000308.1:0-1570 GCA_031359885.1 Tardiphaga sp.
ATGGTGTGCACCGAGCCGCTCGCCAGCAGCGTGTAGCCGTCGCGCGGCGCCTTCGCCACCAGTGCAGTGCCGATGGTTCCGCCTGCGCCGACCCGGTTCTCGACCACGATAGGTTGGCCGAGCTGCAGCGACAGTTGCTCGAGCACGAGGCGATGAACGATGTCCGTCGAGCTTCCGGCACCGACAGGCACGATGACGTGAATCGGCTTCGTGGGCCATCCCTGCGCCGAGGCATTCAGCCCGATCAGAGCAAGGGTGAGCGCGAGAGCGACTTTCATGGATCACCTCCTGAGTTGCGGCCGATTTTGGGAGGCTGGTTTCGATGCGTCCAATATATAGTCAGCTTCGATCGTGATGCCAGTTCGGCATGAGGAGCGACGATCATGGACCTGCGCCACGTTCGCACTTTTGTCGCTGTGGCCGACGTCGGAACGGTCTCCAAAGCGGCAATTCGACTTCACGTCGCGCAGCCTGCGCTATCGCGCCAGATCGCCAACCTCGAGGACGAACTTGGCCTCAAGCTCTTCGACCGCGTCGGCCGGCGGCTTCTCCTCACAAGCGATGGCGAGCAGATCCTCGTCGAGTGTCGCGCGCTTCTCAACCACGCCCGAGCTATCGCCGAGCAGGCGCAGGTCCTGCGGCGCGGCGACGTCGGTGTTCTGCATGTGTCGGCCTCGCCGCACCTGATCGAGGGCATCTTTCCCGAGTTCCTGCGGCACTATGCGCAGCGATATCCGGGCGTGCAGGTCAGGTTGATCGACGTGGCCGGGGGGACCGAGGCGTTCGCAATGCTCGAACGCGGCGAGATTCATCTCGTGCAGACGATCATGCGCGCGCTCGACCCCAAGGAGCAGCGCTTCGCCACGCACCCACTCGCCCCGATGGAGATGCTGGCAGCCTGCCATCCCGAACTCGGCCTCGGCACCGATGGGGTGGTCGAGATCGACCGCCTGGCCTCGTACCCGCTGTTGCAGGCGACGACGGACTTCGCGATGCGTAGGAACTTCGACGCCGCATGCCGTCTTGCCGGATTCACGCCTAACAACGTGCTCGAATGCCGCGCTCCGCACGCGTTGCTGGCGATGGCCGAGGCAGGCCACGGCGTGGCGATTATTCCGTCGGCTTTGCGCATCCACCGATACCGTGTGCGGGTGCTGCGCGTCACCTACCGCGGCGAGCCGTTGAACGAGCCGCTTGCGATGCTCTCTGACAAGCGTCGGCCGTTGCCGGGCTACGCGAACGTGTTCTGCGACATGCTGGCCGAGCATGTTCGAGCCGGCTTCCCGACACCGGCCGACACGTCTTGGGTTGGTTCGTAGCTGCCGAGCCCGGTGCTCATGCTCCGCCGTCGTAGGGGTTCTCGATATCCGCCCAACGCTTGCACCGGTCCGGCACGTGGGGTCGTCTGGCCTTGTTGCGGAAACGCAGTCCGCCATGACCGCTTCGCGGCGCCTGGTTCAAGTGGTCGATTGGCTGCAATGGTCAGATGGTGGGTTCGTGGAGTCGAACAGCCGCCGTTCGGACCCGTCAGATCGAATGTCAGCTGCCCGGCCCAACGAATAAATGGAAG